>JBAWWJ010000003.1:0-90795 GCA_037146815.1 Planctomycetota bacterium | reverse complement strand
TGCGCGCCAATAATCGCTACAAATCCGCAACGGAACTCGCTTGTTTAAGGGCTAGGGTTACAACCATTGGAATGTCAAGCGTTATGTCACAGTGTCGATTGCCTTTTTGCGGCACTTGTTCGCAAAAGAGGGCACGATATCATGCTCCAGCTAATCGCCGTCATTATTCCCAACATTTTCTTCGTGATCCGCACAACCCTCACCGTCCCAGACCCATCAAGGACAGTTCGAAATGACGTACACCATCAATGGAATCGGGACGACCTATTTTGGGAAATCGAATCCGCAGTCACAGGATGGAGTTTGCAGTTCGTGCCATAACCGCGGCAAGCTCCTAAGTTATGAGACTTGGCACTGTTTCTGTGTGCTTTTCATCCCTCTGATTCCCTTGGGAAAGAAGCAGATCCTCGACTATTGCCCGTCGTGTACGCGGCACCGAGTGCTTCCCTTTCACGAATGGGTGAAAATCCGGGACGCTGCCATCGATGAAACGGCAACTCAGCTTTCAGCCTCCCCTGACGATCCTGATGCGGCGATCCAGATGCATGCCACGCTGGCTGCCTTCCAGAAACAGGACGAGGCGACGAAATTTGCCGAGTTGATGAGTTCCAAGTTTCCTGAAGTAGCAAGCGTGCTGTTCTACCTGGCTGCGTGGTACGAACGGACAGGCAAACCTCTGACCGCGAATCCGCTGTTCCTGAAGGCTTACGATCTCGAACCCAATAACATTGATTTTCGGCGGGCGGCCCTGCTGACATTCGTTGAAGAGGGAAACGTCGATCAGGCCAAGTCGATGATTCAACCCTTCTTACCGGGGACAGAGAACTACCAGCCAGCCATGTTCTATGCGCTCGCCGCAGGGTTTCAGAAGCAGCAGCGACATGAAGAGGCCGTGCAAACGTTGCGAATGCTGCTAGACGCATCACCCGGTCTTCGGTCGGACCCCACGTTCCGAAAAACCCTGGCGATTTCGGAAAAAGCGATGGGGGTGGAAGAGTTGACGATCCCCGCCGATCCTTTTTATCGGTCAAAAGGGTTTCTTTGGGTGTCGGGGATTACTACTGTCCTGGCAGCACTCGCACTCTACAATTCCTACCTCGCATCCAACCGAAGTGTCACCGTTGTGAACGGTCTGCCGATCCCGATTTCAGTAAAAATTGACGGACGTCCTGATCTTCAATTGTCGCCGGGCGATCAAAAACAGACGATCCTGCCGGAAGGGACACATGAAGTCGCTGTCACGGTTCCTGCTGATCAATTTCCCGCGATGAAGTTTGATGTGAGCACCAGTTGGTGGGAACGCTTTGTGCGTACCCCCGCTTTTGTTCTCGATCCCACCCGATCTGCAGTGGTCCTGTGGGAAGAGGCCACATATATGAAGGTGAGGCCAGGTCAACAGCCACCGGAAAATCGATCCGAGATGCGCATCGGTGAGTTGTTTTCTTACTTCAAACACATCGACTATCGATTCGAGGAATTCCCGGCGCAGCTGACCGTCAAAAATTCATCGAGCGTCGTGAAGACTCGGATGTCGATCCTGCGGGATGACCCGGCGACCTTAATTCAACGCTCTCAATTCATGGGAACTCCCCCTAATGGTCTGCTGCCATTCCTCGAAACGCATCTGATGGCTGCTCCAGAACGAAATGACCTGATGCTCATTTATACGGCCTGGTCGATCACCGAGGGACGTTTCAATCAGTGTCGGGACTTCCTGAAGAAGCGATTGACGGATCGCCCCGCGCGAGTCGAATGGCACCGGGCCTATCAGGCTGTCAGTTTCCGCGGCGTACCGAACGCCGAAGCGAGAAAATTGCATGAGCAACTCACGCAAGAATACGACTTACTGTTGGCCAAGGAACCGAACGACCCTTCAATGCTTTACCTGCGAGGGCGGATTGAGAATCGAGGGACTAAATCATTGCCCTACTTCGAGAAGGCGCTGGCGGCGGACCCGCAGTTCCCGTACGCACTCTATGCCATCGGACACAGTCGCCTGGTCAAAGGAGATTTCCGGGAAGCCTTGGAATTACTCACGAAAGCTGCGGATGCAAAACCTGGTGAAATGACATTTGAACACCAGCGACTACTGGCACAGTTTGCTGCCAGGGATTTCGATGCCTTGGAAAAATCATCGCGTGAACAGCTTGCCAAAGCTCCGCTGGATTCGTCCGCGTTGGAAAATCTGCTGAAAGCTCTTGTCGCGACGAATCGTGCGGACGAAGCAGACAAGGAATTTGATGCCTATTCCACTCGCTTTAAACAAATGGCGCCACCCCAGTTTCACTCAATGTTGCTCAAGACCAAATGGACACTCGCCTCCCTGAAGGGAGATTTCGAACTGATTGATCGTGAAGCGTCGGCGACCCCGATTGACCAGGCTCGACAGTTTGCATTCTTCGCAAAGCTGCAATTGAACCAGTTGGCTGATCCCCCAGGGGCGCCACAGCCAAGCTGGCATCTGTGTCGTGAAATCATGGCCCGCAGATTGGGAGACGACCAGTCCGCACAGGTTTCACGTGATGCGGCAATCGCCGCGTTTGAGCAACTGTCGGAAGACGACTGGGCGATTGCCGATCTGTTGCGTCGATCCAAGGAAGTCAGTTGGGAGGAAGTCGAAGATATTGTCACTGATCCGACATCCAAAGCTGTCGTCCTCGTGACGCTCGCTCATGACCGGAAAGAGATTCGCAACCAGTTACTCGAACTGGCTACAAAGTTGAACTTCGATCTGGAGTTCCCTCATTACCTGCTGAAACGGGAAATCGAAGACCTTCAGAAGGAGTGACTGTGTCACAGGCGACTTCAATTCGCAGATGCGGCACAACGGAAACCGACGTGGGACATTCCTGTATCGGGTGAACAGCCATGGCGAGCACTGGGGCGATATCGGCTGCAGTAGCTGTCATGGCACAGGAATGAGCCCCCGCGCTGGCTCCGTTGGGGCTGAAACGGTCGCAGGGGGTCGTTGCTGCGGTCCGGGCCCTGCGGATTTACAGTGACGCCAGTCCGAGTTCGATATGCCTCGCGATCATACCAGTCGCTGCACCATTCCCAGACATTCCCAGACATGTCATACAGGCCGTTTCCATTCTGCGGGAACGACTTTACGGGCGCGGTTCTGACGTAGCCATCCTCCGCAGTGTTGTTGAACGGAAACTCGCCTGTCCACAGGTTGGCCCGGGGATTTGATGTGGTCGACGGTTCACTCCCCCAAACGTAACGAGTGCCGTCCAGTCGGCCACGTGCAGCGTATTCCCATTCCGCTTCGGTAGGCAACCGCTTTCCCGCCCATTGTGCATAGGCGTTGGCATCGTCCCAGGAAACCTGCACGACAGGATGATCTTCACGCCCCTTCAGATCGCTTTGGGGACCTTCGGGATGTTTCCAGTTCGCACCTGGGGTCCATCTCCACCACTGTCGGAAATCGTTCAGGGGAACTTTCTCGTTGGTCGGTGTAAAGACGACAGCACCAGCGACAAGCATATCCGCTGTTGGCGGGGGAGTCCCGGGAGGGACCTGTGCCATGATCTCTTCGGCCGATGGTGCCTGTTCGGCGGTTGTCACGTAGCTCGTCGCATCCACGAACTTCTGAAACTGGGCATTGGTCACTTCCGTGACATCAATCCAGAAGCCGTCAACTCGAACGCGATGGATCGGCTTTTCATCATCCCAGGCATCCTTGTCTCCGGTCCCCATTCGAAATTCGCCACCAGAAATCCAGACCATTCCAGGCCGATCCGCGCCCGGGACTGAACCTGATGGCGCCGCTTTCGTGACCTGTTCAGGTGGGGCTTCGCCGGGTTGCCTCATTCGGCTCAGGCCGAATGAGACCCCAAACGCAACTGCTCCCAGAACCAACATTAGGGCGATTTGTGGAGTTTTGGCTGGCATGTTTTTGATGACTGGAACCACATTAAATCAATTGATATCGCGATGACGACCATCTCAGATTAGCAGGTTGAATGACAGAAATCTTCCAAGATCTGGCATCTCCGCACCATCGAAATTCTTCTTCGATCGCCAGCATCCGTTGGTGTCATTCCGCGAATCAAGGAATGGAAAGTTCCGACAGACGTAACCCTCACTTCATTTTTGACGTGAGCTGGGATATCGTTCGCCCGATTGACACGGATGTTGAGATCAGCGTCCGTGTTGAGTTTCGATTGAAACGACCTCCAACGCGACGTGTGAACACCATGCTGGCCGAAACCACGAACGTCCTGATTGCTACCGCTCGAAACAATCACGCAACGGCGGCACAAGTCAATAACGCGGCACAGTCATTCTTGAATGCGGCGGTCGATGCCAGTCCGAAAGATATTGGATCAGCACTCCGCTCACTCGGTCGTCATCTGGATCTGAGCCCGCAACGGGCCGCGGTGCTGGCGCTCGTTTGTGGTGCATTGATCGAACGGGGAGCCGATCCCGAACTGATCGCCGACCGCCTGACCGATGGACTTCGCCCTTTGCTGGTTGCGGCCGTCGAACTGGCTGACGCCGGAATGAAACGAATTCCGCAACTCAGTCAGGAAGAGAATCCCGCTGAGGTGCTTGCTGCGATTCTTCCGGAAATCGGGGCGACGATGCCTGAGCAGTTCGCAGCCTGGGAAGCTCTCGATCAGTACTGGCGACCTGTAATTGCGGTCTATTCCGTCAGTTCTCGTGCTCGAAATGCTGCGAAGCCGTTGTTTGAACTGGCATCGAAAATCTCGCAATTGCACGAAGGGGGGCACTGGTTGGCACTGATGTTGTCGGTCCTTGACGACGAACCGGTTCTCGTGATTGAGCCGCAGGAATCCATTGGTTTCGTCGGCAGAATCTCAGGAGTCGTCGACAATTTTCAGTTGAATACACTACTGATGGACGTGTTTCCACGGACTTCGTCAACGGCGGGACGCCGAGTCACGCCGACTGCTGCAAATGTGGCACGGGGAGAAGGCCCGCAAGTCAGCGACGAAACAGTCTCGTCGATTTGGAATTTCTACACATTTCAGGGGCTACAATCGGATGGAAGGCTACCCGATCCCAGCCACACCGAAGCCACGGAGGCATGGGTCTGGAATGAGGGGATTCCGGCAGATATTCCGCAGTTCGAGGGATATCGCGTGGTACTTCTCGGGCCATCTTCGTATGCACGAAGCTGGCCGTCGCAACGCATGTTTACGTCGTTGCCCGCGACAGTCAGGATTGAAAAGGTTCTCACTCCTGCAGAAACGCAGGAGTGGCTGAGCCGGATCGTTGCAGGAAATGCCGGCTGACAGGAAGCCGATCGAATTGATCTGAAAATCCCACTGCATTCCCGTGACCACTGATTGTTGTCGCGCCGAAGTATCCCCGCATCGGCGAGCGATCAGAGGCCCGACATTCCGCGGCGCGCAGACAATTGGGTTATTCGCATTTTTCCGGATGCGCCGGGCAACCACAGTGTCTTCGCAATCCCCTCAAGCTGTGCAGGCGTTCAGGTCGATGGCAGGAGCAAGAATTGCCGAAGTCTGCATAGACACATTCCTACAACCAAAACCGGAAGGTTGACCGATGACATTTATTCAGCGTGAATCTGGAGCGGAATCTCCGTTCGTGGCACGAGCCGAACTGGCACTTCGTTCCCTCAAGCAGACAGTGACGACACAGATCGATCGCGAATCTCGCCTGTGTCATGTATATGGAGAATGGCAGGAGACTTGCCTGACGCGAACAGAAGAACTGCGTCAACAGGTCGCTGAACTACAAGCTCGCCTTGCCCCCTGGATGCCGCGTGGCGAATTGCCTCGACTTGCTGTTGTCTCACGAATTGAAGGTTAATCGTAAAACCACGAACTTTTTGCCACGACTCCAGACCTGATCGTAACTCCCTCAGTTTCATCCGCTTTTTCCGTGCACTGCATGTCCGAAATACTTCTTGTACGCAAGGAATGATGGACACGGAGGACAAGGAAGTCACGGAACTCTGAAAGAGATAAGAAAGATCTCGAGGAAGAGGACCTTCGGTCGGTCGTTTCGGCGGGGTCAGGAGACCCGCGCCGAACTGGCATCGCGGATCGACCGTGCCGAATACGCGTCACGGAGTCGTGTTTCCGTCGTTTTCGGTTCGAATGACCAATTTCGGTCTGGTGATCGCAGCCCCCGGATCGCGCCCATCGGCCGTGACCAGCTTCTCGGTGGATTCGCCAACAACCTGCAGCAGAGTTTCGTTGCCAAGGGCATTGATGACGGTCTTGTTGATGTTCGAAACGTACGATCGAACCAGACCTCGTTCGATGTCAAATTCGATCGTTCCCGTCGGCGTCTGCTGAATGAGCTGCTTATCGAGTTCTGGTTCGCTGATCGACTTCATTGTCAATGTTTTGAATTTGATAATGGCGATGCCTTCCGCGATTCCGGTCAATTCAAAAATGCGACGTAGCGGGATCGGTTCCTTCAATCCTTCGTTGACAGCGTCGACGGTGAATTCTTCTCGCCATTTGTCTCCAACTGCAACCGGGCTAGATGGAAGAATAGGAAGGTATGGGAAGCGAGTTTCCAGCTTCAGGGCGGCGGATTTCAGCGAAGCGGGGGCGTTGGGATCGATCACAATCGCCTTGACCAGTTTACCGTTGGGAGCCACCTGAAAGCGGGCAATCGGCTTGCCTATCGCATCGCGGATTGCTCGAAATTCGGGTTGAGGGTCCGTCTTGGCGTCGCTGTCGAACAGGACCGGAGGCTTGTCATGCATGCGGGCCATCATCCGGGTCCGTTCAATGACAGGTTCGATCAACGCCAGCCCAGATTCATCCACTGTGACGACACGAAAACGCGTCCAGGTGTCGTTCGATTGCTGTGTAATGTAGATATGTTCTGGGTCGAGCTGACTTTTGTATTGGATCCGGCTGGTCCCCATGTAGTGAGCAAACTGACCGGAATGAAACTTGTAAGCAAGAGTGACAGCGTTGGCCGGTGCGAGTGCGGAGACCGTTGCGGAGGTTTGCGCAACGACGGCCCCTGGCTCCTCGCCTGCAAACGATGCTGTACTGATCACGAACAGCATTGACGTCACTTGAACGACTCTGGTCCGATCAATCTGAAAAAACATGGACGTCACTCTCCGGGAAACGTGCGAACTGAATTCCATGGCTTGGAATTATTGCTTCTTGATCGCGCGCTGTGCTGGAACCTGCCCCTGTGCTTGTCCGGCAGGAAGCTGGCTTGAATTTTTCTGTGGCGGAGTTTCCGGCGCTGGTGGCAGGACGAGCTTGTATCCCTGACCTTTCAGGTCCGGCCGGAAGATGTCTTTGTCTCTCCACCCCAAGGCTTCGCTGATCTTTGCTCTGATCCCAGTGTCATTGATTTTTACCGCTTCGAATTTGTAGACGGTTTCCATTTTCGCCGTCGGATCGAACAGCTTGACGGCAGTTGGCAGATAGGTCGACTTGTCGAGGATGACAAATGCCTTCGCGTAATTCTGCAAGTCCGCTTCCAGCTTCGGGAAAATAATCAGGACTGCACTCTCTTTTGTGTCTTTGTTCAACTCAAAACGGAACCGCCGTTTGGCATCGTCCGCTTTCATGCCAAACAAAAATGGCAGAGGTGTGTTGATAATGTTCGTGCCTTTTGCCTCTTCCGGAAGTGGAAGCACCTGAAATGTCTTCTGCTCATCATCAACCATTACGATTTCGTCACCAGTACAGATCCATTTTTCAGAGCGATCAGGAACGATTTTAAACGGTTTTTGCATTGGGCCAAGGCGAGCCTTTGCATCTGCCTTCGGCTTCTCACCAACCAGATCGATTCGCCCCTTATCTGGCGTTTGCAGAAAAAACTTCCCCTTCGCGATCCGCTCCTCTTCAAACACGAGGTTATAGACGGTCCGTGTATGGGACCCATGCAGGGATTTGATCTGTGATGACTTTTTTTCCCAATCTCGCAGGATGGTTTCCAGTGCCGGTAAAAGAACTTCCGGTTCAACTTGTGCTACGCGTTCGGGGCCGCGAGCTGCCGCCGGAACGACCTGATTCTGATTGGTTCGTTGAGGGTTGTCGCCCTGATTTCCGTTGACCGGTGGATTGCCCGCTGGCCGAGCAGGTTTTGATTCAGGGGAAGACTGCTGGCTGTTACCCGTTTGCGTTCGGGGAGTTCCGTTAGTTGGTGTGGACCCTGGCCGGGTCGGCTTGACTGGCTGTCCGGTTGCTGGAGCCCAGGTTCCCGCGAGAATGGCGAGTGCAACAGGTGTCACAAGGGTACGGAACGAATATCTCATGATGGGATTGTTCATCCTGAACAGTTTGGCGTCGTTTCATCCATGATCCGCGCAGCCTCACCCTGCCCTGCAGGAACGTGAAGGGGCGGGGACTGTAATTGAAGTTTGAATCCGAAGCCAGATCGATTTTTTTCGGAATCTGGAAACAAAAAGAGCGTCCTCGAATCGAGGACGCTCTTGGAATTGTCTGCAGAAAACGAGTCGAATCAACGTGCCATAAAGGCAACGACGCGACCGATTTCGATGTTGGGGACCGTGGCATCGCTGCCCGCAGGAAGTGCCTGAACCCGGGCTTCCATCTCCTTGGCGTCGAACGAGATCCAGTCACACGACTGTCGTGATGATCCGTCAACGATTTCACGATACAGCTTGCGAACGTTTGGACGATTACGAAGAGTAATCACGTCGCCTGGCTGAACGAAAATCGAAGGCTTGTTGATTGTCTTGCCGTTCAACTGGAAGTGGCGATGAACAACGCCTTGACGTGCTTGCATGCGGGTGACGGTGAAACCAGCCCGACGTACGACGTTATCAAGACGGCGTTCACACATCACGAGCAGAATATCGCCAGTATTACCCTTTTGGGAACGTGCCTTGGCGAAATACCGACGCAACTGAGCTTCACGCATCCCGTAGTGATACTTGATCTTCTGCTTGTCGGCCAATGCCATACCGTACGTTGACAACTTGCGACGGCGCTCGGCCATACCCGGAGGATTCGGGCGCTTTTCCAATGCCCGTGCCGCACCTGCGTTCTCAAACACCATCGTCCCAAGCCGGCGATTGACACGTCCCTTGGGACCAGAATAGCGACCCATGCACTCAACTCCCGCGCGAAATCCTAGCGCTGCTGTACGTAACACCAACAATACAAACCATCAGATCGGAGCATAATGGCAAACCGATCTTCATTCGTCAATGCACTGGCATTGCCTGCCAGATAATCCGATCCTCATTTTTCAACGCCACATCCGCCGTATCGGAAATATCGACGACGTCGGAAGTCGCATCCGTTCAAACGGGTCGGTGATGCGTAAATCTCGATTTGGAAATGGGTTGCTGCAGTTCCGCGAACTGGCAGGTCATTATTTTCCGCTCGCTTGCTCCGCAGCCAATTCTGCCATCCGCTGGGCCGGCACTACCAGGCGATCCCAATTTTTCAGCATATAATCCGGCGGGCCACCCTTTCGAGCGACAGCCTGTGCAACTTGAATCGTAGGAACAAGTTCAATTGCGTCCCACGGGCAAACAGTCAATTCATACGGGTCGGTTTTCTTCGTCGGAATGTGGACGCAGACTTCGCAACCCACGCACCGCTCCACATCGATTTCGCACCAAGACTGCAGGACGGAAATCGAGTCACCAGCAACCTTGTAGATGCAGTCGACCGGACAGACTTCCAAGCACGCTTCGCAGCCTGTGCAGTTGTCCGCATTGATGACTGCAACTTCCTTGGGAAGCTTCTTCCGCCCGCCAGCTTTGGCCATGAAAGTTTCTCCGTCAATGATTTCCGCAGCGTCTCAGGACAGTCCGACCATCCTCGCACCAACTCACCATCGGCTGGCTGCTACAGTTTCCGTCAAAGCCCGACCAGATTTGTCGTCGCGGATATCACGTTCGCCGCAACATTTTCCAGAGTGAGTGATTGTAGTAACAGACTTGCGGCGAGGCGAGCGGACAGGCCCTGTTTTCTTTGGGGTGAGAAATGCCGGTCGGAAAATCATTTTTGCGGCTTCGGCAATCCGCACTGTCAGCACCGCTGAAACCTCGTTGCGAAGCGACACAAGTCATTTTGAGGAAAAGCGATACAGGTTTTTTGTAAAATGTAGAGTCGGTCACGACACCGGCGTGGATCCCGCAATCCGCACTGTACACGTTCTCTTGCATTTCGCTCAGGCCCAACGCATTTGCGGCGACGTTGAATACAGTAACCTATCAGTCCGGTTTGCCTTTCACCTTGTGTTCGCGATCTCCACTCCGAACGAACCGGACGCTAGCGCGTTCCGGCTGATGCGTTGATTTGTCATTCGGTATTCGACCTATCCATTATTTGTTTCAAGCTTACGCGTCTTGTATTTCGCAAACGTACTGGCATATGACGTGCGATTCACCTCGTTCAAGCGATCTGGGCATTCACACGGAGCCTACGAAACGGAACTCGCCTGACGCACGACCACGCGGTTGCCGGTAACTGCGACAACTTCGATGGATGCGTCCGCGGAAATAAACGGCCCTTCACTGACCACATCGATCACTCGATTCTCAAACATGGCCTTGCCGGCGGGCCTGAGCATCGTCAGTGAGATTCCCTGCTGTCCGATCGGGATCAGCCCATTCGAATCGCTTCTAGACCCGTCGGGTCTCAATTGAACCTCGCCCCCGCTGGCTCCTGGAGGACCAAGAATCATGGATTCGAACATCGGCATCTGTGGTAGAAAACGCGCCGTACAGACTCCGAACACTCCCACACATCCGAATGAAAGAAGCACCCAGCCCGTCTGGGTTGCGAGACCTTCCGCATTGGAAACGAAGTCGTAGGACCAGGTATGTCCAGCCATGACCAACGATGCCAGGATCAGGGCAATCCCCGAGATCCCAAACACACCGAAACCGGGAATTACGAAGATCTCCAGCCCGAGAAACGACAGTCCCAGGATGAACAGAACGATTTCCAGCCAGCCTGCGGTCCCCCCCAGAAAACGACTCCAGAAAAACAGTGAGAAACAAAGGACGGACAAGATCCCCAGGATGCCTGTCATCAACTGCAACTCGATATAGATCAGTACCATCGCCAGGACCAGCAGCATGACAGTAAAACGCGGTGTGTTCAGGTTGAAGATCAGGTGATCAACCCAGGTCTTTTCAATCGGTCGCAGTTCTGCTGAGGCAGGCAGGCCGATTCGGCCTTTCAGTTCGGTGATATCCTGGACGGGGGCTTCTGCCAGCTTGACTTCATGAGCCCGTGTTCCGTTCACCGTAAAAAGATTTTCTCCGCTCATGGTTTCGGGAACTTGAGGCCCGATGATCCACTCCCCGGCCGAGGTCGTGACTTCGTGTTCTGTCATGTACCAGATGCGACCGTTGTCACGATGAGTCACCTGAAAAACCTTCAGGTTGCGATCTGCCATCGCCATGCAGAGCGATTCCGGTCGATGCTTTTTTCGGGCAATTTCTCCCAGCTTGATCCTCAACGGGCTCAGGATTTTTTCGGGAGCACGCTCAAACGGTTGTCCTTCGCGCATTTCCAGCGGGCCGGCATCTCCGAGCCTGGCATCGGGGTGCAGAATGATCTCATCGCATCCCAGCGCGATAATCGCGGCACCGCTGAAAGCTTCGCGTGGGACATACGCAATCGTCCGGATCTTCTGTTCTTCCAGCCGCATAATGGCTTCGGCCAGATTCTCGCTGGAATGGAGGTACCCACCAGGTGAATCAATTTCAAAAACAATCACTTGAGCTCCCGATGAGACCGCACGCTGGATCTGACGTTCGAGGAACGTTTCCTGAATTGGATCGATGATTCCATCGACCCTGATCAATCGAACTTTGCGAGCTTCCTTTTCACCAGACTGCTCACGCTGAGCTTCGCGCGGCAATGCGTACAGGTCACCTACAGCACTTTTCGAATTGGCCGTCTGCACAACGAGAATATCTAGTTCCCTGGCAGTGGCTCCTCGAAATAGCCCTGGCAAGCCAGCTTCTTTAACAACGTCGCTCTGGAATTCGACGTTCGTTTTTGCCAGGACTTCGAGTTCGTCCTTTGTCACAACACGAGTATCGATTTCCTCTTTTCCGGCATTCGTCGAACGAACTCGGATTCGCCACAACTGCTCGCTGGGGTCCATCATTGCCCGGACGATGGCAGCGTTAACCTTGGGGTTGTGGCGCTTCTGTGCAATTGCCAGCACCCCTTGTCGGTCATCGGGATCCAGGGGCTTGCCGCGTCCAATGTCTCCGAGTTCTGCATCTGGATGCATTACGATCTGGCGGCAGGCCAGGGCCACGAGCACATTGGCGCCTGTAACGGTTTCAGGGATCCAGGCAACAGTCGTGACATTCTTGATTTGCGCGGACGTCAGAAATTTTGCCAGGCCTTGAACGTGGTGAAACTGGCTGGTTCCGGGTTCTACCTGCAAAACGAGAAACGCAGGGCGTCCTTCCTGAACGGCTAGCCCCTGCAGTTTGATCGCTGCACTGGAGACTTTCGCATAGACAATGTCGTCGACAGTTGCCCCGATCGTTACAAACTGACCTATCGGGGTTTTCTTCGCTTCTTCCTGATCTTCCGCACGACAGATCATCGCGACAGCCTGAAGCAACAGAATCGCCATTACAAATCGTATGCGGGGAAACCTGGGGGGCAGGCTTGATCTCATCGTCCCCGATGGTGCATTGGCAAAGGCCATCATGCGTCGATTTCCACGTAAGAAAGTAGATCAATTGAAATATTTGTGCACGGGATGCAGCCGAATGGCTGGAGCCAATCCAGACTTTACCCCGCCAGGAGATTATAGCCGTCTGCCAGGCGATTTGGAGTATTTCGCATCAAATCGCCTCGGTTTTCAGTATCAACGTTGTCGGTGTGAAATCGGTTCATTTGATTTCAGGCACCGGCCACGCCACGCCAATCTGGCAGCAGGTATCGCAGACTTCGAACATGTGGTCACTCATTTTCTGAATTCATGGATTTCGGTGAGTACACTTTCCCAGTCACCGCGAAATCGAATTGCTCGGTCGTCAACATAGGCAATCGCTGGGGGCTTGTGCTCGCAAATCTCATCCACTTCAATCCCGTGCTTTTTCAGCCACGCGTCCACTGCGAGCCGTCCTGCCTCCGAGTGGCACCGTGCAGAGTGAATTACGACGCGATACTGACGTCGTATTCGAGCAACCGCTTCGCGAGTTCCATGAATCGGCGGATCTGGGATCACCTCTGCGCCACACCAGCCTGAGCGATGGGAATGGAGTACTCCGTCGACGTCGAGGCAAATTGTCCGTTGAGCTCGGGTGATGCCAATCTGCTCCAGACGCTCGACGGAAGTACAACGTGTCGTAATAATTCTGTCGATTGCGTCATGCCCGTCGAGCCATTGGTGATCCGCAAATGGCTCATCGTTCCAGACCCGAGTGAAATGCAGACGCGAATGATCGTGGCCCGGCAGACGTAGCCAGTCGCCGTAACGATCCCAGCTTGGTTTGTTCGGAAAAATCTCCGGCACTTGATCCAGGCCGTGGCTTGCGAAGTTCGCCGACGAATCGCGCAGCGAAATCATGGACGCTCAAAGTACTCAGTGGCTCCGAAAATACGACCAGAATGTGAAACCCGCCGATTCCATTGGAATCCATCAGGATCGGGTCGAGTTCCAGATCAGCCAGACGCTGTCGCCAACGCTTGGCAGCAAACAGGTTTCCCTCACGCGTGGCAGTGCTTTCTTCGTCGTGCAGGTCGATATCAATCGCCAGCCAGCGCGAAGTCAGGTCACTACTGGCACTGTGCAGCCCCAATTGTCCGGAGGGTTGGCACCGGCGGTAATGTTTTCGCAGAGAATCCACGTCGAGAAACGACTTTCCGCGTTCGTCGCGAAGCGGAGCGGTAACTGCGAAGGTTGTGTCATCCCCCTTGCGCCGGTGGTAACGCCCCCATGCGTCGGTGCGATTGACCAGATGCGTGAATGTCCACTGCGTCAGTTCGTTGGCGCGTTCAGACCATTCATTTCCGATTCGCTCCTGGTAATCCATGGGATGCATTTCCCGTGACGACGTGAGGAATTCTGGCGAACCACATTGTAGTGACGGGTGACGCTTTCCCCAATCTGACGAACCCGATAGGATTCGCCACTGCCCGGCTGCGGGCGAATGTTCAAAGTCGACTTGGGAGTGCGGAGTATCTGGTCATGTTTGATGAGCGTTTTCCCACCATTCTGCTGTTTGGTGCTCCAGGTGTGGGAAAGGGGACGCAGGGGATGATTCTCGGCCAGATCCCCGGTTTCTACCATTTGTCGTGCGGCGACGTCTTTCGTTCACTCAATATCAACTCACCCGAAGGGCGTGAGATTTACGAATTCAGTTCGCGCGGCCAACTGGTTCCAGACGAATTGACTGTCAAAATCTGGAAGAAATCCCTGCTGGGGCATATTGCAATTTCCCGTTATCGCCCGCCGGACGAACTGCTGGTTCTCGACGGAATTCCGCGAAATCCCCATCAAGTTGAAATGCTCAAAGACACAATCAATGTCCTGCACATCATTTACCTCGTATGTGCCGACATGGATAAGATGATCGACCGAATCAAGCGTCGGGCCATTCGGGATAATCGAGCCGACGATGCCAATGAAGAGGTCATCCGATCTCGATTTGAGGTTTACCAGAAAGAGTCGGAGCCGGTGATCGGCGCTTATCCTGCGGAAAAAATCTCGCAGATTGATGCCATGCGATCACCCGCCGAAGTTCTGGTCGATGTCCTGCAGAAGCTGATCCCCGTCCGCAAGGAGTGGCTCGCCAGCCTGCCAAATCAGCCATTCTAGATCCTCTGGCGACTCGGGAAAGAAAATCGTTCACCACGTTGGCTTTCGGTGTGCTGTCAGAGTCGGTACGATCTTCCCAAGTTACGGAGTACTCCTGAATCACGCGGATCGGCTTTTCGCCAATCCGAGGGTGAGCGGTGTTCTGTTTCTTGATCGGTGGCGTGGTGTCTGCCGATCAGCCAGCCGGTAATGCATTAATGTCACGCTGGATGCCATGGCATCGAGCATCCAATTTTAGAAGCGGTTTTTGACTCTTGGCCTCAGGGAACCCGCGTGGAGCACTCACGCAGTCCTCCCAGCCGATGCGTTGAGTACTTCTAAGCAGCAGTAGGAATCCACTATGAATCCAGAGCCGATTGCCGTGACTGGCATCAGCGCTCTGTTCGCAGGCTCTCCGGACGTGGCTTCATTCTGGCGCAACATCGTCGCCGGGCGCGATTTGATTACAGACGTGCCGCCATCGCACTGGTTGAGTAGCGACTACTACGATCCTGATCCGCATGCTCCAGACAAAGTCTATTGCAACCGCGGTTCATTCCTCGATTCCGTCGGCTTCGACGCCCTCAAGTTTGGACTCCCCCCCAGCAACGTTCCCGCAACCGATACGTCGCAACTCCTCGGGTTGGTTCTGGCTGACAAGCTGTTTCAGGACATCGCGCCTGACGCCCTGAACCGGATCGATCGCGAGCGGATGAGCGTTATTATCGGTGTCACCGGTGCTACAGAACTGACCGCCCACATGTCCGGCCGGATGGCACGACCTCAGTGGGAACAAGGCCTGCGCGACAGCGGTCTGCCCGATGAAGATGTCAAACGGATCGCTGACCGAATTGCTGCTCAATTCGTTCCCTGGCAGGAAAGCACCTTCCCTGGACTGCTCGGAAACGTCGTCGCTGGTCGAATCGCAAACCGCTTCGATCTGGGCGGAACAAATTGCATCGTGGACGCCGCTTGCGCCAGTTCGCTGGGTGCATTGTCGATGGCAATCAACGAGCTTCGGCTCGGTCAATCCGATATGGTGATCACAGGTGGTGTCGATACGCTCAACGATCCCTTGATGTATCTCTGCTTCAGCAAGACTCCGGCACTTTCTCAATCCGGCGACTGCCGTCCATTCTCGGATCAGGCAGACGGCACGTTGATGGGTGAAGGTCTGGCATTGCTGGCTTTGCGACGACTTTCCGACGCGGAGCGTGATGGTGACCATATTTACGCGGTCATCAAATCGCTTGGCTCATCGTCCGATGGCCGTTCGAAAAGCGTCTATGCTCCAAGGTCCGCGGGTCAGGCCAACGCCTTGCGTCGAGCCTACATCGGTGCTGGCTACGATTCCACAACCGTGGAACTGGTCGAAGCTCATGGAACCGCCACAAAAGCGGGTGACCTCGCAGAATTCCAAGGACTTCGAACCGTCTTCGGCGAACAAGCGAATACTCCTGAACCGTGGTGTGCTCTCGGCTCAATCAAGTCACAGATTGGTCATACCAAGGCAGCCGCGGGTGTCGCGGGACTCGCCAAGGCAATCCTGGCGCTTCATCACAAGGTTCTGCCACCGACGATTAAGGTGCAGCGAGCCAACCCACAGTTTGAAATCGAATCCAGCCCCTTCTATTTGAATACCGAGGCGCGTCCGTGGGTCCGTGGTTCGGACCACCCCCGTCGTGCGTCGGTCAGCTCATTTGGATTCGGTGGCAGCAATTTCCACGTTGCCCTCGAAGAATATACAGGCCCTGGTGTTCACCCCGAGAAGACGGTGTACGTCCCCAGCGAACTGATTCTGGTCAGTGCGTCGTCTGCGGCCGAACTTCAGACCCGACTGGCAACAATTGCTCAGGAATGCCAAGGGTCGAAAATCCCCAGCGATGGGCTTTCTCGACTGGCGCAGCGAACGCGTCGTGAATTCCAGTCGACGCAGCCTCATCGAGTCGCCGTCGTTGCGGAAACGCTACCACAACTGGCTCAGCGACTTGGCACGGTCGAGCGTCATCTCGCCACCAATCCTGCGAAGCGTCTCTGGCTGAACGAAGGGATCTACTACGATGCCCAATGCACGCCAGGCAAAATTGCCTGGTTGTTCCCTGGCCAGGGAAGTCAATATGTCGGCATGGGACGCGATCTCGCGCTGACGTTTGATGCCGCACGAGAAGTCTGGGACCATGCTGCGTCGTTGCCAGGCTTTGAAGCCGCGCCGCTGCATAAGTTCGTCTTTCCTGCACCCGCATTGACTGACGAAGTCCGTGCCCAGCAGGCGAGCACGCTGCGGCAGATGGAGATTGCTCAACCTGCTATTGCGGCCTGCAGCCTCGCAGCGACGCGGGTTCTGCAATCATTCGGACTGCAGATGGATGCCGTTGCTGGCCACAGCTTTGGCGAACTGACCGCCCTCTGTGCGGCCGGATCGCTCGGTGAACCTTCGCTGATTCCACTCGCCCGACATCGTGGACGAGTGATGGCTGAAGCGGCCTCTGCCGGAACCGGTATGACGGCTGTTCGCGTATCGGCCGAAGAATTAGCTCCTGTTTTGAAGTCGTATGCTGGCCGAGTTGTCCTGGCGAATCGGAATGGTCCGAACCAGATGGTCGTATCGGGCGAAACGGTTGCGCTATCCGAACTGGAAGCGGAATTTGCCCGCCGTCAATGGGTCTCACAGCGTCTGAATGTCGATGCTGCCTGTCATTCCCCCTGGATGCAATCGGCTGTATCGAGTTTCACTCGCGAACTCAGTGCGGTACCGATGGAGGCACCGCACTGTACCGTTGGCTGGAATGCCACTGGTGGGCTCTGGTCTGGCAAAGCAGACGGGCTCGCTACGGGACAGGCTCAGCAACTGGTGAGCGAAGTCCACTTCTACGAGATGATTCAGGCACTGTACGACGCTGGTGTTCGAACCTTCGTCGAAGTCGGCCCCTCAGCCGTCCTGACAGGTCTTGTCAACGGGACGCTTTCACAACCCGACGTACTGGCAGTCTCGATGGACCGTCAGAATGTACGTGGTGTCACTGCGCTGTGGCAGGCACTGGGGCAACTCGCCGTCCAAGGGGCGACATTGGACTGGGCCAACGCCGAACGAGCCATTCCCATTTCATCAACGGTTGCAGAAGTCGTTGATGAACGGCGGACAATTCAGATCTGCGGTGCCAACCCCGGTAAGCCGTATCCTTCCAATCGAACGACGACTTCCGGCGTGAAATCGCTGGATCGAGTTATTCCTGCTGCAGTACCAATTTCTGCTCCACCGGTTGTGACATCTCCTGAGTACGTCGAACGGCCTGCCGTCCAAACAATTGCGGCAGAGGTGGTCGAAGAACCTGGCGAGCACGTCGGTGGTTTCGACCATGATTTGATTCAGAGAGAACCCTATATCGTCAATATTGAGTCCTTTGATGCTGACTTCGAAGTGGACTTCGATCACGGTATCGACAGACCGGAAAATACACTCATGCAAGATCCGACAAACGATCCCTGGTTGTCTGCGTTTCGTGAGATCCAACTGCAAACCGCTCAGGCACACCAGATGTACCTGCAGGCGATGTCCGAAACTCACCGTGCGTTTCTCCAAGCGTCGGTCGGGCAGGGAGCGATCAGCGGTCAGCGATCGGCGGTCAGCAATGTGACGCCGATGTTTGCGCAACCTGTTGCTCCCACGTCGCGCATTGGTGTCTCGGTGGCACCTGTCGCGCAGCCGATTCATGATGTTGTCGCACAACCGATTGTCGAAGCGCAGATTTCGGCCCCGATCCCGGCCCCCGTGGCACAACCGCCAGCGCCGGTCGTTGTCGCCGCTGTCCAACCTGCGGCATCTGCCAAGCCGGTCGCAGCAGGACTCGATCTGGCTGCCGTCCGGTTGCTCGTTCTAGATGTTGTCGCAGACAAGACCGGTTATTCGACAGAAGTTCTCGATCCCGCGTTGGAAATCGAAGCAGGGTTGGGAATCGATTCGATCAAGCGAGTCGAAATCCTCAGTGCTTTGGTTGAACGACTTCCGCAACTGGAAGGAATGGACCTGACCGACTTCGCGACCTATCGCACGCTGGGCGATGTAATGGCCGCCGTCGAAACTGCCGTACAGGCAAAGAGTGGTGTGGCAGTAAGTCCCTCGCATGCTCCGGCACCTGCTTTCACACCTGCAGTAGCGACTGCCGCTGTTGTCGATATCCAGCAGATCCTGATGAGTGTTGTGGCCGACAAAACTGGCTACCCGCAGGACTTGATCGATCTCGACATGGACATCGAATCGGGCTTGGGTATCGACTCGATCAAGCGAGTCGAAATCCTCAGCTCCCTGATCGATCGTTTCCCCGAACTGGCCGCCGTCGACGCGATGGAATTCAACAGCCAGCGCACACTTCGCGAACTGCTCGCTAAAGTCGATCAGTTCCGACCCAAGTCTTCGGCACCTGCCTCCGCAGCAACTCCAGCGGCCACTGTTCAGTCATCTTCACCGGCCAAGCCTGCAGTAGATCACCGGGCCATGTTGCTCGAGATCGTGGCAGACAAGACTGGTTATCCACAGGATTTGCTTGACCTCGATATGGACATCGAATCGGGTTTGGGAATCGACTCGATCAAGCGTGTCGAAATCCTGAGTTCCCTGATCGATCGTTTCCCTGAGCTTTCCAGCGTTGATGCGATGGAATTCAACAGCCAGCGCACGCTGGGTGAACTGCTCGGTCGCGTCGATGCCTATCTGTCACCAGCGGCGTCAACTCCCGCCGAAGCAGCTTCGGTTTCACCCCCAGATGTCACGTCAAATGGGTCATCAGAGCACCGTTCCAACGGCTCTGACTTAAAAAAAAACGACCTCGCACCGGGCATCACTCTCAAGTGCCGGTCGGTCGAACTGATTGAATCAGCAGTTGCGGGCTTTGCACTCCCCGGATTGGTTCCTGAAGCTGTGGTTGCCATCATCACTGGCAGCCACGCTGATCCTTTCACGCGTGAGACCGCTGGGGAACTGCAAAAACGTCTGTCAGAGCAGGGGATTCAAGCCCGGGCGACAGAAGTCTTGCCACAGAATGTCCACGGTGTCATCCATCTCGGTGGAATGACCGAATGCACCGATGCGACATCCGCTGCGACTCGAACGTGGGAAGTCTGTGAAGCGGCCCAGCAGTTGCGTCGGGCCGTCCCGAATGACCCCATTGTTTTCGTCACCGTTCAAGATACGTCAGGACGTTTTGGGCAGACTCAGTCCTCAATGGGGAAAGCCTTGAATGCTGGCCTGGCGGGGATTGCGAAAACGGCCCTGCGGGAATGGCCAAACGCCTCGATCAAGGCGATCGATCTGCAACGACAGGGACGGACTCCTCAAGCGGCGGCGGCGGCGATCGCTGACGAATTGCTGCTGGGTGGAACAGAACTGGAAGTCGCGCTCCCCGCGGATGGACCGCGTGCGACGCTCTGCTGTCGCGATTGGGAAGTCCCTTCCGGTTCAATGAGTCTCGCGGGCAAGTCAACACGTCCAACATTTGTCGTCTCCGGTGGTGCTCGTGGAGTGACTGCGGCGACATTGATTGCACTCGCACAGCGAATTCAACCGCGCGTCGTCCTGCTGGGCCGGACGCCACTGAACGAAGACCTTTCGCAATTCACAGCGCATGCCAACGAGCCCGCCTTAAAGAAGGCGCTGGTGGCCGATGCCAAGAGTCGAGGTGGTGCGATTGATCTGGCACAGATTCAGTCGCGTGTCCGTCGAATTCTCGCACAGCGTGAAGTCCAGAAGACCATCGACCAGTTGAAGTCCGCCGGATCCGAAGTTCGTTACCTTCCCGTAGACGTTCGTGACGAGAAGCAACTGCAATCCTCGCTGGAAGAAGTCCGTCGCGCGTGGGGACCGATTCGTGGTCTGATCCACGGTGCGGGCGTCCTGGCCGATAAACGCATCGTCGACAAACAGGCGTTCCAGTTTCAGGAAGTCTTCCAGACCAAGGTCGATGGACTGCAGGCGCTGCTCGATGCTACGGCATCGGACCCACTGGAATGGATCGCACTCTTCTCATCAATCACCGCACGGATCGGGAACGCCGGTCAATCGGACTACGCGGCTGCAAACGAAGTTCTGAACAAGATCGGGCATTACGAATCCCAGCGCCGAGCCGGTACCTGCCGCGTACTGTCGATCAACTGGGGTGCCTGGAACGGCGGCATGGTTGACGAGTCCTTGAAGGGGCACTTCGAGAAGCAAGGGGTCTCGCTAATTCCTATCGGAGCGGGTGCCGAGATCTTCGCGGACTTGATGCTGCAACCGCAGACTCCGCCGGTTGAAGTCGTCGTCACTGCCGAAAAGAAGGTCGACGAACGCCTGCTCGCCCCGATTCCCGCCTGCCTTGATCGCATCTCGGTGGAACTCGCCGTGAAACGATTCCCGTTCATGGAGAGTCACAAGGTCAAGAATGAGCCTGTCCTGCCGCTGGTGCTGGTGGTCGAATGGTTCGCTCGAGCCTTGCGACAACGCTATCCGCACCTGACGCTGCTCAGCCTCAACGATCTGAAGGTTTTGCGTGGCGTTTCCCTCGGCGACGAGAAGACAGGGCGACTGCTGCACGTAGACTTCACGAACGTCCACCAGAATGGCACGCTGACTCTGCAACTGGAACTGCGTGGTCCTGATGAAGTTGTCCACTACCGATGCCAGGCGGAACTCGATTCCGGCCCCGCTTTGATGACGAATCCAGCATCGTTCCAACGTGGCAACGGTGCCAGTTGGCCATGGACGATCGAACAAGCCTACGATCAACTGTTCCACGGTCCGGATTTCCACGTCCTGCGGTCACTCGATTCGATCGGTGAAAACAGCGCCAGTGCGACTCTGAACGGTGTTCAATTGAAGGAATGGGAAGGGGGCCCCTGGACCACCGACCCCGCAGCCCTCGATGGTGGCCTGCAAGTCGCACTGCTTTGGGGACTTCACCGGACAGGTCGTCAATCACTCCCATCGGCCATTAAATCGGTCAAGTTCCATCATGCCGATGATCACTCGGCGTGGGTTCACTGTGACGTGATGACAAAGGCTGTGGGCCCGTATCAGCACACGTTCGATATCCACCTGACATCGCCGGACGGTGAGCCGATCGTCGATCTGATTGATGTCGACATGACACTGTTGTTGGCTCCGCTGAAACGCTAACAAGATATCACCCGGAAGATTCGCAGGTCGCAGGGAACATTGCCGATGCCGTTCAGTCCCATAGCAATCGTCGGGCAGGGATGTGTCCTTCCCGGTGCCCTTTCTGTGGACGAGTATTGGGATCTGCTCTACCACGGCCGCACGGCCATCCGGTCGGCCGATCGAGGTTCATGGAGCCTGGATCACCGTCGCATCGTTGCTCAGCCCGGTCAGGACCTCGTGAATCGCGCCGTCACCGATCATGGCGGTTACGTTGGCGGGTTCGCCGAGAAATTTGACCCAACAGGTTTTCAATTTACCGAGCAGGAAGTTCTTGCTCTCGACACCAACGTTCAGTGGCTGCTGGAATCATCGCGGCAAGCGTTGGCGGAATGTGCACGCACGGGAATTGCCGCCAACCGGCAAGCGATGATCGTCGGGAATCTCGGGTACCCAACGGCTCTGCAGAGTCGCCTCTGCGAATCAATCTGGCTCGGAAACAACGGGTTTTCCACGAAAGGATTTCGCGGAGTCGGCCAGGCATTTCATGGCAATTTGGCAGAACTCGCAGGCCGCGGGCTTGGTTTTCAGGGAGTCTCCTATGCGATCGATGCGGCTTGTGCGTCATCGTTGTATGCGATTCACCTCGCCTGTCAGGCCCTGCACGACGACCGCGCCGATCTGATCCTCGCGGGTGGAACCAACAACTCCGACGACCTGTTTCTACATATCGGCTTCTCAACGCTGAAGGCACTCAGTCCGACCGGTTTTAGTCGCCCCTTCAGCCTTCAGGCCGATGGACTGATTCCGGCACATGGTGCAGCAGTTGTTGCACTCAAGCGATTAAACGACGCGATCCGCGACGGCGACAAGATTCTTGGCGTCATCCGTGGAGTCGGTGTTTCCAACGATGGTCGTGCCGGGGGATTCTTGTCGCCCGCTCAGTCGGGACAGGCCCAAGCGATTCGGATGGCATTTGAGAGTGCCGAATTGAATCCGGCCGATGTGCAAGTCGTGGAATGTCATGCGACTGGAACATCCGTTGGCGACGGCGTCGAACTTGCCGCACTGAACGAAGTCTTCGCCGGGGCAGGTCCGCTACGCATTGGTTCACACAAGGGGAATATCGGGCACGCGATCACCGCTGCGGGTGCTGCAGGGTTGCTGAAAGTGCTGGGGATGTTCCGCCACCAGACGTTTGTTCCAACCGTTCCCGGTCAGAATTGGCGGTCTGACTCACGATCGTCAGCAATGCAGATCTGTGATCGTGTTGAACCCTGGAGCACGCAGGGGATTCGACGAGCTGGCTTGAGTGCTTTTGGATTTGGTGGTGCCAACGCCCACATGATCGTCGAAGAGTGGACCGGAAAACCATCGGCCGCTTCTTCGGCATCCCCCAAAATTGATTTTGGAACAACTGAATTCGCGATCGTCGGAGCGAGCACGTTGACGGGGGCGAGTCGTTCATGGAACGAGTTTGTCCAAGTCCAGCGGCAACCGGCAACAGACCACGATCGTACGGTCACCGACTTTCAACTCGCTGTTCGCCACCTCGGATTTCCACCACGTGATCTGTCGATTTCCATGCCCCAGCAGGTCGGCATTCTGGCGGCGGTGCAAGATGCGATCAGTGAGGTCGCCACACTTTCACATCGGACATCTGTCTTTATCGGCACCGATGTTGAACCGGAAATTTCGCGTTATGGCTTACGCTGGCGGTTCCCGGAACTAACCTCTGAAGATCCAGAGCGGATGCTGAAAATCGACGCGGCCTGGTTGCAGGGGCTCAACGCCGTTCTGGTTTCCAAGCTGGAACCCGCGGGTGTGACCGGAACCATGCCGAACATCCCCGCTCACCGAATCAATGTGAAGCACGACTTGCAGGGACCGGGCTTCACAGTCTCTGCGGGAAAACTCTCCGGTATCCGATCGCTGCAGATCGCTCTGCGAGGTCTCGCGAATCACGAATTCGACGCGGCAGTTATCGGTGCCGTCGATCTGTGCAGTGAGCCGATCCACGAATATCGTCTCCAGAGTCAATCAAACTCGACTGCGCCGTCATTACCCGGCGATGCAGCCATCGCATTTGTCATCAAGCGGCGCAAGGATGCTGAACAGGCAGGAGATCCGATCCTGGGCCTGATTCGACTTCAAGAAGCCGAAAATGTCACCGAATCTCGCCAGGTGACGAGCGACAAAGTCAGCGCACGATTCGGTGATTGCGGCGCTGCGGCTGGACTCCTGGAAGTTGCCGTCGAATGCGCGTTGCTGCAATCCGGCTCTATCAACCATGCCACGATCAGTTTCCATCCTCAGGGTGTCCCCGCTGTCCACGTCGAACTGATCTCTGGTGGTAGTTCGAAAGTGCGGCCTTCTGAGAAAGAACATTCATCGGAACAGCGACTGGTTTTTCCGGCTCATCCACCGCGGTTGGTCTTTCCACCGTTGGCGGGTGCGACTGTCGGCCCGAATTTTCCAAAAGCTCATCCGAGAATCGAACCGGTCCCTTCGCCTTCCGCCCCTGCTGCCCCTGTGGTCAAGCCACCCGTGGTCGAACCCCCCGTGGTCGAACGTCCGGTGATCGAACGTCCGTTTCAGCCCGCTCCACCATTACCTCAATCTGTTCCTCCTTCCCGTGAATCGGTACCTATGTCAGGCCAGTCCAACGTCGTTTCATTGCATGCTCAGTACCTCGAAGAACTGACACGTAGCCATCAGATGTTCCTTGCCGGTCGCGCCAATGTGTTGCGAGGCATCCAAGCTCAGAATCAGGGAACATCGCCGCGCGTCCTTCCACCGTCGGCTCGAACCATTCACATCCGGGATGCAGTTCTTCCAGTCCCACCGGCACCTGCTGTCCCCGCATTGGTTCCTCCCATTGCACGTGTTGCGCCCCCTGCGACCACCATCACCGTACCTCCCGCTGCGGTTTCCCCTGCGGTGATTGCTCCCCCTCCGCCAGTCGCACCCGCAAAGCCTGCAACCAGTCGGCCACCAGAATCGACCAAGCCTGCCGTCAGTCGCCGTGCGCCGCGCGGTCCCAGCTTTTCGCGGGAACAACTGGAAGTCCTCGCAGGTGGCAAAATCTCTGAAGTTTTCGGGCCTCTCTTTGAACAGCAGGATGGCTTCACGCGACAAGTCCGGATGCCGATGCCTCCTCTGCTGCTGGCAGATCGAGTCACCGGGATCGATGCGGAACCGGGCAAATCCGGCGTCGGCACGATCTGGACGGAAACCGATGTCACCTGGGATTCGTGGTACCTTCACCAGGGAACGATGCCCGCAGGCCTGATGATTGAATCAGGTCAGGCGGACTTGCTGTTGATCTCGTGGATGGGTGCCGATTTTCTGAATCGTGATCAACGTGTCTATCGCCTGCTCGGTTGCGAGGCCACCTTCTACGGCAGCCTTCCCAAGCCCGGCGAAACGATGTGCTATGAGATTTCGATCGATGGGCATGCCCGGCAAGGAGATATCCGGCTGTTCTTCTTCCACTATGACTGTCACGTCAACGGAGAACTCCGTCTGAAGGTCCGCCATGGCCAGGCGGGGTTCTTCTCCAACGAAGAACTCGACAACTCCGACGGAGTCCTCTGGAGTCCTGAAGTTCGCGAATTGATCGACTCACGCGTGGATGCGCCAGCCGTCACCTGCGAGTACTCACAATTCGGCCCTGCTCAACTGAAAGATTTCTACGAAGGAAACATCCTCAGTTGTTTCGGCCGTGGCTTTGAACGAGCTGACACCCACAACCGAACTCCGCTGATCGGCGGTCCAGAACTCAACTTTATCGATGTGATCCACGCCTTCGATCCTGCAGGTGGACCGTGGAAACGAGGCTATCTGAAAGCCGAACGGACGATCCGTCCTGACGACTGGTATTTCACCGGGCACTTCCTGAACGACCCCTGCATGCCCGGAACGTTGATGCTGGAAGCCTGCCTGCAGGCAATGTCGTTCTATCTGACCGGGCTGGGGCTGACTCTACCTCGCGATGGCTGGAAGTTTGAACCGGTCCCCGATTCTGCCGTCAGTATGCAGTGCCGTGGCCAGGTGACACCCAAATCGAAAAGCCTGGTGATCGAACTCTTCATCGAGGAAGTCCATTCCGGCCCCGATCCGATCGTATTTGCAGACCTGCTTTGTACTGTCGACGGCATGAAAGCGTTTTACGCCAAGCGAATGGGACTGCGACTGGTCCCCAGTTGGCCCATCACCAGCAACCCCATGGTGATTGATGCTGCGGCCGACGCCACAGCCGTCGCGCGCGGAGGTGTCCGTGGCGATTACGAAGCCTTCCTGAATTGTGCCTGGGGTCGCCCCTCGGTCGCCTTCGGTCCCGATTATATTCCGTTCGACACCTACCGCCGCACACCACGGCTCCCCAGTCCCCCTTACCACTTCATCAGCCGAGCGACGCGGATCGACGCTGATCCGGGGAACGTCAAGCCGGGAGCTGAAGTCGAAGTCGAATACGATGTCCCACACGATGTCTGGTACTTTGACCAGACGCCTCAGCCGACCATGCCCCTTTCCGTGCTAATGGAAGCCCTGCTGCAACCCTGTGGCTGGCTGGCGATGATGTCAGGAGTCGTTCTGCGGGCGAAACAGGAACTCTACTTCCGTAACCTCGACGGAAAATGCACGGTTTACGCCGACATCACTCCCGACACAGGAGCACTGCGAACCAAGGTCCGTCTGATTCGCGCATCAACCGTCGGCGAAACGACGATCATGTTCTTTGAAATGACCTGCACGGCAGGGACAAAACCGATCGCCAAGTGCGAAACGTCATTCGGCTTTTTCACGACAGCGGCACTCGCACAGCAGGTCGGAGTGACGGTGCAGGACGACGAGCGGACGCGAATCACCGCGTTGAAGGCTGCCACACCGGCGCCTGATTCCGTCGGGGTCGTCAAAGTCCCGATGCTGGAGATGACAGATCAGGTATTGGAATATTCGACCAATGCTGGACGAAACAAGGCCGGCCATATCTGTGCGGTTCAGATCGTCGATCCCAAGGCTTGGTACTTCAAGGCCCACTTCTATCAAGACCCGGTCCAGCCAGGTTCGCTCGGCGTGCAGGCGCTGCTCAACTTGCTGCAGGAATGGCTGCGACGATCAGTCGGCGATCAATTCCAGAATCCGCACTATCAGCCCGTTGCGCCCGACGAAGAAATGGTCTGGACATACCGCGGACAGGTCGTGCCCACGGCACAGCGAGTTCACCAGTGTGTCGATATCATTGAACTGAAGCGAGACGACCACGGCATCACCGTCATCGCCGAAGGAACTCTGTGGGCCGACGGACTGGCGATCTATCGATTGCCGCGATTTGCCGTGCGGATCACGGAAGGCCAGGCTTCCGCCACAAGTACACCGTCCGCTCAGCAGGCGTTTGAACGGACGCTGAACATTACCAGTGAGCCGTGGTGGAAAGACCATTGCCCGACTCATGCGGTCCCGACGATGCCGTTGATGGGGATCGCCAACGAGATCGCTCAAGCGGCACAACGAGTCTGGCCTGCGGGAAAGGTTGTCGGGATTCGGCAGTTGAATCTGGAGAACTGGCTGACCTGTGCCTCGCCAACAACACTGAAATTTGAATCCCAGATCGTCGCGGGTCGTCCTAAATCCGGGAACTGCCAAGTTCAGGTCAACATGCGAGCGGTCTCGTCAGCGGGTGGATCCGAGAAATCGGTCGCCATGGGGATTGTGACTCTGGCAGACCAATACCCTCAAGGGGCCGCTCTTACGCCATCAACGGACGGTCTGGAGTTGTTGCCGGATTCGTACGCCGACGCCAGCCTGTTTCACGGCCCCGCGTTTCAGTTGGCCCGACGGATCTGGTCTGGTACCGGTCGTTCCGTGTCCGAGATCATGATCGACGCATGTTCCATTCCCGCAGGAGCGATCCATCCCGGACTGCTCGATGCGGCATTGCACGGTATTCCGCACGCCAACTGGTCGCGCTGGTGTGAATCCACAAAGCCGGGACTGGCAGGTTTTCCTGTCCAGTTGGAGCGAATCGAATTCTTCGGTCCGGCCCCCGCAAATGGAAAAATTGTTGCGGAAGCGACACTGCAGGAAGTCCATGCGGCCGCAACCCAGTTCTCAATCCTGGTTCGTATCGTCGTTGATGGAACAGTCTGGTGCGAGTTCGTGCTCCGTGAAAAGCTGTTCCCGATGGGAGCCTTCGCTGGAACGCCTCTGGTCGCCCTGAAAACTTTCATGGGGCAAAAGGCGTTCGTTCCCGGAGTTTCGCTCTCCAAGCGAGACGGTGAAGTGACCAGCCTGACGGTCGCGGCTGTGAACAGCGTCAACTGGTTGCCCGGTACATTGGAACAGGTTTACGGAGTGACCGGGACCGCCGCTGACCTGGCCTGGCAGATCGCCGTACGTGAACACATGGCATTCCTCTGGCAAGTCCATCCGAGCCAGTTGGAATGGGACGAAGCCACCAGCAGCGTTAAACTTCCCGGAAACCCGGTTTGTACCCAACGAGTTGAAATCACTCGCGAACCGGGATCAGTCAAAGTTCGTAACAACTAAGCAAAGGAACGAACGCTTCGGCATTCCTGATTCGTACGTCCCAAAAGCCATAAAGCTGACGACTGCTGTGTCATCGCCAGGAATCTATGTTGGACCATCAGCCGCTGGGCGCTAGCCCACGGTTCAAACCGGACGGTATCGCGTTCCGGCTGATTGACCGAACCTCAAAAGTACGTTATGACGAAGCCGAGTCATCCTGAAAGCTGACCGCTGAGAGCTGAAAGCTGAACCCGCCCGTGCCCCACCTCATCCCGCTGGCCATATCAAGTCCTGACCAGATCGATCTGATTCTGAACGATCTGTACGCTCGCATTGACCGGTCCGCGTCATTGCCGGAACTGGTTGCAGACTACTGGACTCAATACACGCAGACAGCGGCAGCTCCCTTCGTTCTGGTTCTTGTCGCGAGCGACATGCAATCACTGCAAAAGGAGGCACAGATCTGCCAGCAGACATGGTCACGCTGCTGGACTGCAGGCCAGGACTGGAAGACCCCGGCCGGAAGTATTCTGACGCCTCAGCCCGCTGGCCCGACGGGAAAACTGGCGTTCGTTTATCCCGGCATTGGCAGCCTGTACCCCGGCTATTCGCGCGACCTGCTGACGCTGTTTCCCGATGCTATGAAGGGGCTTCCCGTCCCGCAGGACGAGTTACTCGCCATGCTGCATCGTGAACATCTGTGGCCTGCAGATGCTGATGGAAGCGGTACGGCAGAAGCGGACTGGCCACTCTATCGCGACATCGTTGCTCAGGCAGAAGCGACCGTCAGTCTGGCCTATGTCTGGACTCATTTGCTGCGAGACCGATTCGGGATCCAGCCGACCATGGCCCTGGGCTATTCGCTCGGTGAACTCGCGATGTTCTCCGGCTGCGGATGCTGGCAGCAGCCTCAGGAACTCGCCACACGATTTCGCCAATGGCCCTCGTTCCGCGAGCGACTTTCCAACGAAATGACGCTGCTGCAGAGTTCTCCGCAGACGAAGGGAATGCAGGGCAGTGAGTGGACGAATTGTCTGGTCCAGGTGACCGGCCCCATCCCCGAGATCCGCGATGATGCGGGCGAGCAAATCTACATCACTCACTTGAACACATCCCGAGAACTGGTGATCGCCGGCCGAGACCGCGACATCACCAGTTGGCTGACCCGTCACAACGTTCGAGGCCAATCGCTTCCATCGCGCCTGATCTATCACTGCGAACCCGTAAAACTGGAAGCTGAAACATTACTGACCTTGTTTGAACTCCCGTTGGCCGAGCGTCCCGCGATCGACTTTGTCTCCATGCCTCCCTACGGTCGAGTCCCCCACGACTCGAAATCGATTGCCCGGACATTGGTCAACACAGCAATCCGCACCGTCAACTGGCCCGAAATCGTTGGTCTGGCCCACCAACGCGGTGCAAGAATCTTCGTCGAAATCGGCCCCCGCAACAGTTGCAGTTCCTGGATTCAAACGATCCTGAGCGGAAAACCAAATACGACAGCATCAACAGACCGAAAGGGCTTTGATGTCGCAACATCCCTGACTCGCTTGTTCGCCCAACTGCTGTCACACCGGGTGGCAATGTCAGAAAACGCTGTGATGGCTTGGTCGGTTTCCAAGTGAGATTCGCTCTGTCAATGAGGATGATCCACGGCAGTGCTGCCGCGGTCCCCTCTGAGCAGTCCATGTTGTTAAAACAACCGTAGGGTGGGACAAGCGGCGCTTCGCCGCGCCGGCCCACCAATATTCGAACAACAACTCAGTTCACACAAACAAAAACGGTGGGCCTGCGCTCGAAGCGAGCTTGTCCCAACCTACTTTAATGGCACCAGTGCCACCTCTGAAAAAGGCACAATCGAAATGGAGGATTTTCGGTTGTTGGACATACGCAACATGATTGTTCCGCAGTCAATCCGCAGTCTGGCGGATACCCATACATCGCCAGCAACCTTCGTACTTTGCGACACAGGTCCGCCCGGACCGATTCACGCTGTGTCCAGTCGAGCTTCGGCAACTTCTTGACCATCTCGGCCATCTCACGAGCCATCAGGCGGAGCTTTTCTCCCGATCACAGTCGGCTATTACCGTCGATTCAGAAGCGAGGAGCCCCCGATCGTGATCCCCGAATGTGGGAATCGGCGATCTATGAACTCGACAGACGCGACCGTCCAATCGAGTTGCTTGAATACGGAGTTGCCCATGTTCGACTTCTCGAATCAGTTTGGACGGCAGATTCCAGCAAAGTCTTTGGAAGACATCTCACCAACGACGTCATCGTCGGCCTGAACGCGATTCATGTCTGGGGCACAAGCGATGGCAGGCATCTTGGCCATCTTGTCGGCGGGGGCTCGACCTCGACCCTGTATAAGAACCGAGCGGGCCTTGCTCTGTGATCACGAACGATTTCTCGTCACGGGGACACCCATTGGAAACATCCTGACGTGGGATCTGAACGGTCTGTTGATGCCGAAACCAAAAGAGTGAGATGACAAGATTCGACAAACGAGATGACGGTCTCCGCGCGTGGTACAAACACGTGATCTCGGATATTCTTTCGGTTTCTCGCGTTGTCAGCGAACAGAAGTGTTGAATGACGTGAAAATGTCGAGTGGAATCTGCTTCGCTTTAAATGCTTTCGTCTCGTGATGATCATGATTGGGCGAATTTTTCGGTGAGCGACCTACGGGAGCGGCCGTTGCAGTTCTCGAGCGGTCGCTCGAATTGGGTTGAGGGAACTGCCCTCATAGGAAGTCGAGTCAATGTTCAGTCCCAACCTGCCTGCCATCGAAGCCGCTTTTCGCCAGAAGTTTCCTACGTCTGCACAGCTTTATGAGCGGGCGAAGAAGCTGTTTCCCAGCGGTGTGACTCATGATGGTCGGTATCTCGAACCCTTTCCTGTTTACGTGACCCATGCCAGAGGATCGAAAAAGGTCTCGTCCGAGGGTTCTTCGATCATCGACTATTGGGTGGGGCATGGTTCGTTGCTGCTGGGTCACGGGTATCCCGCAGTCGTCGAAGCGGTGCAACGGCAGATGGCTCTGGGAACGCACTATTCTGCCTGCCATGAACTTGAACTCGAATGGGGCGAACGAGTCCAGAAAATGGTTCCATCCGCTGAACGGATGCGGTTCACCAACAGCGGGACCGAAGCAACGTTGATGGCCATGCGAGTCGCTCGCATCGTCACGGGACGCGAAAAGGTCGTAAAGTTTATCGGGCATTTTCACGGATGGCACGATTCCCTCGTTCTGGCGGCCTATGCCCCGTACAACCCTGCCGACTGGTCGATGCCGGGCGTTACGACGGGAGTTCAAAACGACGTTATCGCCATTGCTCCGAACGATCTCAATCTGGTCGAACAAACCTTTGTCGAACATCACCCTGCCTGTTGTATCATCGAAGGGACCGGCGGGCATTGGGGACTGGTGCCTGTCCAGGGGAAATTTCTGGCAGGATTGAAGGAGCTGTGTACCCGATACGACGTTCTGCTGATCTTTGATGAAGTCATTTCTGGATTTCGCGTACATCCCGGTGGATCTCAGGCCTATTATGGCGTCACACCTGACATGACGACGCTGGCAAAAATTCTGGCGGGGGGGCTTCCCGGGGGGGCTCTTGTCGGACGCGAAGATCTGCTCGATGTCATTGCGTTCGGAAATCGACGCGGCAAGAAGATGAAACACCCAGGGACTTACAACGGCAATCCGCTTTCCGCGGCTGCCGGTTGTGCGGCACTGGACGCGATTGCCGATGGTACGGTTTGCCGTCAAGCCAACGACCTGGCCCGCGATCTGCGTCGCCGACTGAACGAACTCTTCGCGCGTCGTAATGCCCCGTGTGTGGCGTACGGCGAGTTTTCGATGATTCACATTCTGCCGAACTATGCCGGGCCGCGTCCGCAAAGTGATGATTTCATCCCCTGCGGAGGGGACTATCGTCAACTCGATGGTGAACAGCCTGCATCTCTGAAACATGCGTTTCGCTGTGCGCTGCTTCTGGGCGGAGTCGACTGGTTTGGCTGGAGCGGCATGACCTCCGCCGCACATACTGCAGAAGATCTTGAGACGACCGTCGCTGCGTTTGACAGTGCACTCAACTTACTGGTCACGGCGTAGGACTGCATCACGACGTAATCTTCGGATTCAATCAGCTAGAATGTGTATGGGACCGATTTCAATCGTGGGCCGGCTGCTGATCGCTCCAAGCCGAAATCTTGGCTGTGACAAGGCGGGAAGTCGGGTTTCCAATTTGCTCGTACAGTCACACGTGTTGAAAACGATCTCGGGGCAGAACGAAATCTGTTGTACGACTATACGAGGTGATCTCGAAGGAATGCTGGCATGTCCGAACTCACGCATTTTGATGAACACGGCTCGAGTCGCATGGTTGATGTTGGTGCCAAAGAGGTGACGCACCGCCTCGCACGTGCCGAAAACTTCGTCGTGATGCAGCCGGAAACATTGCAACTGATTCTCGCCCATCGCGTCAAAAAGGGGGATGTTCTGGAAGTTGCACGGCTGGCCGGGATCATGGCGACCAAACGAACCGCGGACCTGATTCCGCTCTGTCATCCTCTCGGCATCGATGGAGTCGATGTCATTCTGACACCGATCGAACCGGGCACGATCTGGATTGAAGCGTCGGTTCGAGTTCACGGGCGAACGGGAGTCGAAATGGAAGCACTCACCGCCGTGACTGTTGCGGGCTTAACGGTTTACGATATGTGTAAAGCCGTTGACCGCGGGATGACACTGGGCCCAGCCCGACTGTTGGAAAAATCTGGTGGAAAAAGTGGTCATTATCTGGCTCAGCACTGACAACCAGCGCCGCTCGCCTCCGCGATTTTGATGCGGCACAAACGCCAGAGAGCACGACTGGCCGGTCGAATCAACCGACCGAAGGGCCCTCTTCGCCAGCGAATTCCACTAAAGCTTTGGTGTCGACCAGATTCGCTTCGCGAGTAAATCCGAATTTCTGAAGACCGACGTCTACTGTGGCGATGCCCCTCCCCCCAGCTCAACCTGCTGCAGGTATCGCCAGAGGATGTTTCGTTTCCGCTGCGACATTTCACGCGTGATCGGCATGTACAACGTCGACTCGAATATTTCGAGTGCCGTCGCTCGGCGGAATTGTCCGCCAGCACCATCAACGGCTTGCTTGTATCTGAGATCAATTACCAGCGACATCACAGGATAGACCAGATCGTAGACCTTCAAAACGTTCTCATAAACGATGCTCCAGGGAATGACGACTCCCGGCTGGTCGAACTTTGCCAGCGAATCGTCCCAGGGGAGGTTGCGAATGTTAGAGAACGACATCGCGACCTGAAGTCCTGGCGGGAACACAACTGCATTCGTCGCCAGATGAGCCTGATAGCAAAGGGCCCCGGTTCCTGCCATTGTCGGTGAAACCTGAAAAGTCGCGACTCCATTTACCACGGGGATCGTCGCGATGAAATTTGCGTCGACGGGTAATGGATTTCCTCCCGTATCTGTCAGGCGGAACGGGGCAGTTGGGGCGGTCGTGATCAGCGCACCATTGAAATATTGCGCAATGGAAATGACGAGACCCGTCTTCGTTGTAATGGCTCCGCGGTCTTGAACGGTGAGTTGAATGGGAGTTGTCTGGCCTTCATCCAGGTAAATACTCTTGGAGTCTGTTACGACTTCCAGGGGGCGTTCTTTGAGTAGGACTGTCGTCGATGGCCCTGCAGCCACTTCCAGAGTTCCGTTCTTCAGAGCACTGGCACCCTTCGCAAACGGGACGGTCAAGACTCCCCCTCCCGATATGTACGCTTCTCGATTGTATGTTGTGTATGGAATGGGATTGCCGAGCAGGGTCACTTTCTTTTGATCCGTGTTATCTCGAGCCTGAAGCTGAATATTTCCGAGATCCGCCTTCACCAGTTGCTGATTGACTTCAGGAACAGCGTTGATGAAGTCAAGGACGACTTTGCCTGAGTCGCCCGTGGAATCGAATTCGACTCGGAATTGCGATTGCCCCAATGTTGCTGTTGGAGTACTTGCAGCCTCGGCAGCAACATTGGACTGCAATTTGGTCTGCTGCCGTGACAGCAGTGTTTTGCTTCCTGCCGGTGCTGCCGTAATTGCCGCCGGTGCTGCTGGTGAAGTTACTGCCCCCTGGATCGGGACATTCGCTTTGGGGACTGGGGTCAATACACAGTCGGACGGACCCGTCTGAATTCTTCCGGTGTTCCAAACCCCAATATTACCGAGCAGGGCGCTGTACGCAGGGTTGCGTCCCGTGAATCCCTGTTCGTACGCGGTCTGCAAATCCTCAAACGTCGTAATCGATTTGCCGTTGAACTTGCAGTTCGTAAAGTACTGTGTTCGATAGCTGACAAAGCGGACGACAATTCCCGCAGCATCGCTGGCATCCACAGCTTGCTTGAACGCCGTCAGTGCTGGTGAACTCGACAGTCCATTCCACGTCAATTGATCCTTCGGAAAGGCTGTCTGCCAGACAACGCCCATTTTTCCGGCGATCATGGCCTGATTGTCGAGGTTCAGGTTCCTCGCAAAAAAGAAATCCCGATCACTGAAACGATCAACGCGTTTTCCCGAGACGCCAATCTGACTATCACCAATCTGAAAACTGTCAAAGAACAACTGCGAAGATGTTGCGCCATATGGATCGACATCAACCAGCCGCGCGGGGGGATTTTTGCCATCGCTCCAGACCAACCCCAGAATCAGAGTCGGCTTACTAAGTAATGGATCGGCTGTCACAGCACCCGTTGGCAATTGGATCGATGAGATTGTCGTGTCGACAAACCGTACCGCATGGTCGCCGTACAGGTTCCAGTTCCCCTGGTCGCTGACCTGACTTTTCAGCGTCCCGAGGTAGTCGTCTCGAGAAACATTGGGCGGAACAGGTGCTGCTGTTGCCGAATCGTAGTAGGTATCGTAGTTGTTCGTTGTATCCGGATTCCATTCGGTCTTACCGCTAAATGTGATCCGTGGCAGGCTGAGGATACTCATCGAAACACCCCTGGCAAAGCGATTGTTTTGCGGATGAAGTCACTGGCAAATGCGTTTACTCTGTCGACTTGGCACGACGTAGTGACCAGACAAAGTCCATCGAAACGAACGGAGCCAGATCGGGGCCATTCCCGACGTAATATGGTGGCATGACCCCAACTTCGACAAAGCTCTTGCGAAGCAGATCAGCCGGTTGCTGCGGCAATTGTTTAGCGACAGAAGCGATCGAATGACAGGTAATACATGAGCTGCGCGACTGGAATGCAGATTCGATCTGCGTATTCGCCAGCAGGGATCCCCCCTGGCCCGGGTCCATGGTGTTGATGGATGTCCCATCGACAGGACTGCCTGGATTGGACATGAAGCTGGTTTGGACTCCTACCAATTCATAGTTGGCAAACTTGGTCCCTGCCAGCAATTTTTGCATTTTCGAATTCACCGCCTGAACTTCCGGCGGGATGGGGTGGAGTCGTTTGGCTTTGGTCCAGGTTCCGTTTTCAACCTGTTCAAACGTGATCCAGACCCAGGTGGGAAGATCCTTGGAAATAATATGCAGACCGGTCAGACCCATCAGACCGGTTCGCCACTTCACAAAATTGCCATCGTCATCCAGTTCCGCCCAATAGGCCGGGGCTGTGAAATACCTGGCAATCTTCGCCTGGTCCTTTTCCGGGTCAAGCCAGCGCCATGACGCCTTGACTTCCATTGCCGTCCATGGGAAATCGATCTTGGGGATCGGGCCTGATCCTGAAGCAACTGCAATCTGCCCCTGCACGCTGTAAAGCTCGTTTGTGCGAATGTAGTCGAAGACAGATTTGTTCTGAAAAACGTTGTAGAGAATCATCTGGCCCGAATCGTCTTTTGTCGGGAAGCCGTCGACCTGAATACTTTCCGTCATCCGCTGCCACATCGGTCCACCGTCTGAGGCTGGTGGGGTCGTGGCTGCGACGGCGGGGGGAACGACCGGAGGTGTGTTCCATTCCGGCGGTTCTGCACCCTTGTCCAGAAAAACCTCAGCCACATTCTTCCATGTCTCCCAGACAACGGGCCCTGCATCTCCGGGCTTTTTGCTGGGATCAGGGACGCCTCGTTCGTCGGTTTTTGCCGGCCAGTTCGTATAGAGAAACATCGCCCAGCCGAAGTCGAGCGGTGCGTTTCCAACAACCTTGAGCGCAGCTTCTGAATCTTGTTCCAATCTCGTGATTTCATCCAGCGACGGAAGTGCATCTGCTTTGGGTTTTGGCCCGGAAGGTTGCGGTTCCGACGGCTTCGTTGCAGGAGGATTGGAAGCAGTTCCTTTCGGTGGAACAGTTGACGACTTCTGATCCGGCTTATTACAGCCAGAAATCATGAGTGCGATTATGACCGTGCCGAGAGAAAGGAATGCAAACAACCGGATCATAAAACGTCCTCGCTAACTTATGTTTATGCAACGCACACGGATGCAGAATGATTTCAACACAAGTCACGTGCAGACTAACTGTAGTTCTATGACGCAATGTTTTCAATCAACTACGGGCATTTGAATGCAGTGCAATAGTTGTCGGCGTGTCTTTATGCGTCGACATTGCTGCCTGTCGGGTGCTTCAACACGGTCAGCTCGCTCCGATTTTCAGGTCTCCGTGGATGCTGGAGTTGATTCGACGGAGGTACAACGGGTTGGGCTACGAGTCCTTCAAGGCACATGTCGGAATATTGTGGGATCGCGAATTGGTAGGGACTGCCCTTGCGGGTGGTCCTCGCACAGATCCGATCCGTCGCTTCGAGTCAAACGAGTGTGCTACAGCTTTGCCGCTTCAGATAAGCTGTACCCGATTCCATTTCGAACATTGCTGGTGTACGAACTCAGCATGCCCCAAGGTGGCCAAGTTGTGCCACTTCCTATTGACCCGACTGCCGAACGGCCGCATAGAACTCCACGCTCCGTGACTGACAGACTACTCGGAAGCGAATCTGTATCCCACACCCTGTTCTGTCAGAATGTACCGTGGCCGCGCGGGATCTGCTTCCAGTTTTCTACGCAAGCTGGCGACTAAGACTCGCAGGTAGTGGTATTCCTGCGAATCGAGTGGGCCCCAGACTTCCCGCAGCAGGAAGCGGTGCGTCAACACCTTGCCTGCGTGCTTGAGCATCGTCACCAGCAGTTTGTACTCCAGCGGTGTCAGATGGACTTGCTCCGATTTGACAACGACAGACCGCGCTGCCAGGTCGACTTTCAGATCTCCGATGGTAATAGCGGTCGCTTCCGGCCCGACGCGGTTGGCGTGGCGCAGGGCGGTACGCATGCGAGCCATCAATTCGCCAGTACCGAATGGCTTGGTGACGTAATCGTCGGCACCGTTATCCAGCGCTTTGATCTTTTGCGTTTCCTGATCGCGAGCGGACAGGATGACAATCGGGGCGGTAAACCATTCCCTCAATCGCTGCAGTACTACCTGACCGTCCAGATCAGGCAAGCCCAGATCGAGAATGATCAGGTCTGGAGGTTGGCTTGCGGCCAGTCGCAGACCTTCCTCGCCCGATGCGGCCTCGATCAAATGATATCCTTCGTTCGCCAAAGAGGCTCGCAGGAATCGTCGAATCGGCAGTTCGTCTTCGATGACCAGAATGTTCGGTTCGCCCTGTTTCATGGCGTCATTCTACCACAATGTGCGGAGAATCCTTGAGGATCGGCAGGCGAATAATGAATTCTGCGCCGCCACTCTGGCGGTTTGCCGCCATGATGTCTCCCCCATGAGATTTAATGATTGCTCGGCAGATAGCAAGCCCCAGCCCGCTGCCGCGGCCACCATCTACGCTTGGGGTTGCTCGGTAGAACTTGTCGAAGATTCGTTCGACAGATTCGGGAGGAAGGCCGGGGCCATTATCAGCAACCGCGATTCTTAACGTCTCGCCGTCGACTGCTGCCGTGATCTGGATTCGCGACCCTGCCGGAGTGTGACGAGCGGCATTCTCCGTCAGATTGACGAAGACCTGCTCCATCAGCAGACCATCCAGCCACATCAGCGCCAGGTCGGGTGCCAGCCGGACTTCAACTTCGTGACCAGCCAACTCACGCCGAGTCCGGTGTAATGCCGATCCGACAATTTCCTCCAGCACGTGCCATTGTTTGTTCGGAGAAGCCGCACCGGCGTCGAGTTTTGACATCTGCAGGATGTTCTCAAGCAGGCGGTTCAGTCGAGTCGCTTCCTCGGCGACCGTTTCCAGCAACTGGCGTCGGGTGACGTCATCCAAGGTCGTCACTTCCAGCAGACTGCTGCTGGCCCCGGAAATCGCCGCCAGTGGAGTCTTCAAATCATGCGAGACACTGCTGAGCAGGCTGCTGCGGATCTGTTCCGTTTCGGCTTGCACGCGTGCATCCGCTGCGTCGATGGCGAGTTGGTCTCGTTCCAATGCGAGCGCCAATTGGTTGGCACAGGCCTCCAGCAACCGACGCTGAGTCGGCTCAACCAGCCGTTCGGGATCGGGCACGCTGATCGCGATGACTCCATGGGTCTGCTGAGATCCCACCAGTGGCAGAAACAGCGCAGTCGCGCTGGGAAGCGTATTGGTTCCTGCCCCGGCAATCTGATCGTGTTCGGCGACCCAGTGTGCGACCGAGTCGTTCACGGGATGCCGGGCGATTGTTGAATCTCGACCGAAGACGATTTCCAGCGATTCCGATGATCGACGCAAATAGATGGCAACTTCACCTGCGAGCATCTCGGCGATCTTTTCACCTGCGGCACTGGCCAGAAATTCGCGACCACAGAGTGAGCTGAGTTGCTTTCCCAGTTCATACAGAGCCGACGTCTGGCGTTCTCGTTGCCGAGTGCTTTCGACCTGTGCTCGCAGTCGTGAGGTGAGAGTGCTGATCACCACGCCGATGGTCAGCATGACCGCAAATGTCACGGAGTACTGTGCATCGGCGATCGCGAAATCGTAGAAGGGAGGAACGAAAAAGAAGTCGAACGCCAGGACAGCCAGAATACTCGCCAGGATCGCCGGGCCACGACCGTACCGGAATGCGGTCCAGGCGACCGACGCCAGAAACAGCATGACCGTGTTGGCTTCAGCATCCGCAAACTTGAGATACCGCAGCGCGTAGACGAGGCAAACGGTGGCAGTGACGAACGCTGCCGATTTCACGAACGGCAGACGATCGCTCGGCAAGCGTTTTCTTTTGATCGTGGCCGATTCTTTGTGATCTTCCTGTCCATGAATCACATAAACGTCGATCTCGCCGCTCCGTTCGAGGACTTCATCGACCACGGTTCCGAAGATCAGTCGACGCCAGCGTGGCTGATGAGTTTTGCCGATCAGAATCTTGGTGACATTCCGCGTCCGGGCAAAGTCGAGCAGCGTCTCGGTAATGTTCTGACCTGCCAGAGTGACCGTTTCGGCTCCCAGTCGTTCTGCCAGCCGAAAATGCTGAGCGATCTGCTGCTTGGCAGGTGAGTTGGACGATTCCCCCGTGAGGTCGATCGAGACCGCAAGCCAGGGGGCTTCAAGTGCTGCCGCCATTCGCTTGGCCGTTCGGATGACTCGGCCTGTCGTCGGACTGGGGCCGACACAGACGAGCAATCTCTCGGCTGTGGCCCAGGGATGAGTAACCGCCTTTTCGCGGCGGATCGATTCCACATCGGTATGAATCCTCCGGGCCGCCTGTCGCAGCGAGAGTTCTCGCAGGGCGGTCAGGTTAGCCTTCTGGAAAAAGCTCTGAATCGCTCGTTGAACTTGCTCTGGCAGGTAGATCTTTCCAGCCTTAAGCCGAGTCAGCAGCTCTTCAGGCGTAATGTCAACAAGTTCCAGATCGGTCGCCATGTCGAAGACATGGTCTGGAATCGTTTCACGGACAGTCACTCCCGTAATCTGTCCGATGATGTCATTCAGGCTTTCGATGTGTTGAACGTTCAGCGTCGACCAGACATTGATTCCTGCCGCGAGCAATTCTTCGACGTCCTGCCAGCGTTTTTCGTGAGTTGAGCCGACCGCGTTCGAATGTGCCAGTTCATCGACCAGGATCAGATCGGGATGTCGAGCCAACGCGGCTTGGACATCAAACTCGCGCAGAGTGACCCCGCGATACGACATTTCTTTGGGGGGAAGACTCTCCAGACCCTCCAGCAATGCGAGTGTTTCCGGGCGTGCGTGAGGTTCCACGTATCCGATAACGACATCACGTCCCTGAAGAGCCGCCTTTCGAGCAGTCTCCAGCATCGCATACGTTTTACCAACGCCAGCGGCGTAGCCGAAAAAGATTCTCAGTGCCCCGCGTCCCTGGCCGGTCTCTTCAGCCTTGATCCTGGCCAACAGGGCATCGGGACTCGGTCGATCATCCGTCGACATCTGTTTCAATTCCCACGTTGCTGTTGATCGAGCGCCAGGTTCAGGCGGAGAACGTTCACGCGCGGTTCTCCAAGAATTCCCAGTTGACGACTTTCGGTATTGTTTCGAATGAGTTCCCGTACGTTGGCGACAGACATTCTCCTCGATTCAGCGACTCTTGGCACCTGATATTCCGCCGCGGCCAGACTGATATGCGGATCCAGGCCACTTCCCGAACCGGTCACCAAGTCGATTGGGACTGGTGCCTCACTGTTCCCGGCAGCCCGCAATTGAGAAATCCGGCCTTCTGCTGCCGTCGTCAGTCCCGGATGAAGCGGCCCGAAGTTTGAGCCACTCGACGAAGCCGCGTTATAGGGAGTTGGACTGGTCGCCGACAGTCGGCCCCAGAAGTATTCGGGTTTTGAAAAGGACTGCCCGATCAATTCTGAGCCAACGATATGGTTGTCCTGAGTCAACAGGCTGCCGTTCGCCTGTCGCGGAAACACAACCTGCGCCACACACGTCACAACGAGCGGATAGATGCCCCCCGTGAGAACCGTCAGTGCAAACAACATCAGCAACGCCGTACGAAGTTGTCGGAACATGTTTTTATTTTCCTGTTTTCGGGTGAATTCAGTCTGGGGAAGTTTGACGGGATGTTCCCGATCGATCATCTCTCGCGGTATTCCATGGGCTGCTCAGATTCCGGTTCAACCAAGTCCGAATGCCAACAGGACATCGATGGCCTTGATCCCCACAAACGGCACGATCAGGCCGCCGCATCCATACACCAGCAGATTGTTGCGTAGCAGTTGAGCGGCTCCGACAGGACGATAGGCGACCCCTTTCAGAGCCAACGGGACCAGTGCAATAATGATCAATGCATTGAAAATCACCGCAGAAAGTATCGCCGTCGCAGGCGACGACAAGTACATCAGGTCCAGCGCTTTCAGGCTGGGATACGTTGCCGCGAAGGCGGCTGGCAGGATGGCAAAGTACTTGGCGATGTCGTTGGCGATGCTGAAGGTCGTCAGTGATCCACGCGTCATCAACAATTGCTTGCCGATGTTTACGATCTCGATCAGCTTCGTCGGGTTGGAATCCAGGTCCACCATGTTCCCGGCTTCCTTGGCCGCCTGAGTCCCGCTGTTCATCGCCACGGCCACGTCAGCCTGAGCCAGGGCCGGGGCATCGTTGGTGCCATCGCCTGTCATGGCGACCAACCGGCCCCCTTTCTGGTAATCGCGAATCAGTGCCAGCTTGGCTTCCGGCGTTGCTTCGGCCAGGAAGTCGTCGACACCCGCTTCGGCGGCAATCGCTGCGGCCGTCAGAGGATTGTCTCCCGTGATCATCACCGTTTTGATCCCCATTTGCCGAAGTTCAGCAAATCGCTCTTTGATGCCTCCTTTGACGATATCCTTCAGTTCGATCGCTCCAAGCACCTTCGAGTCTCGACAAACGACCAGTGGTGTTCCTCCCGATTTGGCGATCTGCTGTACGGTCGTCCGCACATCTTCAGGTAAGAAGCCCCCGAGGTCGCGCACATAAGCTTCGATGGCTTCCGCCGCTCCTTTGCGGATTTCGTGACCGTCCAGCGTCACGCCGCTCATTCGAGTCCTTGCAGAAAACGGCACGAAATGAGGCTTGATCTGCTCCAGATCGCGGCCTCGCAACCCATATTGATTTTTGGCGAGAACCGCGATGCTGCGACCTTCTGCGGTTTCGTCGGCCATCGATGCCAGGTGGGCGGCTTCCGCGAGATCCCGATCATTGACGCCATTGGCGGGGATGAAACGCGTTGCCTGTCGGTTGCCCAGAGTTATCGTGCCCGTCTTGTCGAGCAGCAGGACATCGATATCGCCTGCAGCTTCGACCGCACGGCCTGACATCGCGATCACATTCGCCTGACTGAGACGATTCATTCCTGCGATGCCGATGGCCGAGAGCAGTGCCCCGATGGTCGTTGGTGCCAGGCATACGAAGAGCGCAATCAGCACCGTCAAGCTGATGGGCTTTCCCTGCCCTGAAGCCTGAACACTGAAAATCGAATACGGTAGCAGAGTGGCAACGACCAGTAGAAAAATCAGCGTCAAAGCTGCCAGTAGAATCGCCAGTGCGATTTCATTGGGTGTCTTCTGTCGCTTAGCCCCTTCGACCATCGCAATCATTCGATCCAGAAAGGTCTGGCCCGGTAGTGTTTTGACTTCGATGATCAGCCAGTCGGAAATGACTCGAGTCCCGCCAGTGACTGAACTGCGGTCTCCACCGCTTTCGCGGACGACCGGAGCACTTTCTCCCGTGATGGCACTTTCATCGACGGACGCGACACCTTCGACGACTTCGCCGTCGAGCGGAATGGTTTCGCCTGCTTTGACAATAACGAGATCGCCAATCCGAAGGTCCGTTGCGGCCACAGCAGACGCCGTACGACCGCTGAGATCCGAAAGCTTCTGAGCGACGACGGTCGTTCGACTCTGCTTCAATGAATCGGCTTGAGCTTTTCCGTGCCCTTCGGCGATCGCTTCTGCAAAGTTTGCAAACAAGACTGTAATCCACAGCCAGACCGCAATGGCCAGCACGAACCAGGGCGATTCGCGGGATGAGGAACTCACAGAGTTCAGCCAGAGTACAGTGGTCAGGATGCTGCCGAGATACACGGCAAACATGACCGGGTTACGAAGTTGGACTCGCGGATCGAGCTTCACAAATGAAGCCGATATCGCCTCCCGCAGGATCGTCCCATTCAGAAAGTCTTTTGATTTTGACATTGCGTGTTCCTGTTCGCTTCCGCACGTTCGAGCATCTGCGAATGTACGGGTGGTGTTGTGCAGTGAGTGCAGCCAGATTCGTTGGAGCGAGGCGTCAGCCATTTACCAGCAGATGTTCGACGATCGGCCCCAGTGCCAGTGCTGGAAAGAAGCTCAATGCCCCCACCACTATCACTACTGACACGAGCAGCATCACAAACAGCGGCGTATGCGTAGGCAGTGTTCCCGCACCGACGGGAATCGTCTTTTTTGCTGCCAATGAGCCCGCAATCGCGAGGACTGGAAGCATCACCCAGAAGCGCCCGATCAGCATCGCGGCTCCGAGCATTCCGTTGTAGAACCGAGTGTTGGCACCCAGGCCCGCGAAGGCACTGCCGTTGTTGTTCCCCGCAGAAGTGAACGCATACAGGACCTCACTGAATCCGTGAGGGCCGGGATTAAAGATTGTCGCGATGCCGGCGCTGGAAACCACTGCGACCGCGGTTCCCACCAGCACCGTGGCACAGGAGAACAGAATTGCCAGCATTGCCATCTTGATCTCAAACGCACCGATTTTCTTGCCCAGGTATTCCGGCGTCCGTCCGACCATCAGGCCGGCTACAAACACCGCCACAATCGCAAACATCAGCATTCCATACAGCCCGGAACCGACACCGCCGAAGACCACTTCCCCCAACTGCATCAGCCAGAGTGGTATCAGGCCTCCCAAGGGAGTGTACGAATCGTGCATCGAGTTGACTGAACCGTTGGAGGCCGCCGTCGTTGTCACAGCCCACATCGCCGAATTCACAATCCCGAAGCGAGTCTCCTTGCCTTCCATGTTTCCACCTGATTGCATCTCTGAGGCAGTCTGATCGACAGACAGGGATGTGAGGGCTCGATTGCCATGCTGCTCGGCAAGAACGGTTAGAATCAGCAGCGGTACGAAGATCACCGACATCGCCGCCAGGAGTGCCCAGCCCTGGCGTCGGTCCCCGATCATTTCGCCAAACGTAAAACACAAGGCTGCAGGAATCAGCAGGATCGAAAGAAGCTGCAGAAAGATTGAAAGCGGCGTCGGATTCTCCAGCGGATGCGCCGAATTGGTATTGAAGAACCCGCCCCCGTTGGTTCCCAGTTGCTTGATCGCCACTTGCGACGCGACAGGCCCGACAGCAATCTTCTGGACTGCGATTGTCTCGCCGATTGAATCGACAATCGGTTCCAACAGTGACACTTCGCGGCTGCTGTCAAACGTCTGCACAACCCCCTGTGCTACCAGGCCGACAGCCAGAACCAACGACAATGGCAACAGGATGTAAAGGGTTCCTCGCGTCAGATCGACCCAGAAGTTTCCAATCGTTGTTGCTAATTGGCGACTGAATCCACGCACCAGGGCGACCAGGACTGCCATCCCCGCGGCTGCCGACACAAAATTCTGCACGGTCAGTGCGAGCATCTGCGTCAGGTAACTCATTGTCGATTCACCGCCGTATCCCTGCCAGTTTGTATTGGTGGTGAAACTGATGGCCGTGTTGAAGGCCGAGTCTGGAGCTACGGCAGGCATGTTGTCTGGATTCAGCGGCAGCAGGCTCTGCAGTCGCTGAAATCCGTAGACAGCAACAAAGCTGACGAGACTCAGCATCAGCACCGCGAAGGAATATTCTTTCCATGTCATCTCACGATTGCGGTCAACCCCGCACAAGCGATACAGCAGGTCTTCGACCGGCCGCAGGAATCGCTCCAGCAGGGGAGCGGAACCGGAATAGACGCGGGCCATGTACCACCCGAGTGGTCGTACGCAGGCCAGCAATACGCCCAGAAACAGCACGATTTGCAAAACAGAATGACTGGTCACGAGAAGTACTCCGGCTTGATTAAGGCGATCGCGAGGTAAACGATCAGAACAAGCAGAACGACAAGCCCCAGAACAATTGCCCAGTCCATGATCAGTCTCCTGTCCTGAGTTAGTCGAACAGAACCACCAGTCCCGCAGAGAGTGGGAAGAATGCGAACCCTGCCAGCAGCCAGATGATGTCCATGCCTGTCTTCCTTTCGATACAGAAATTGCATCGAACGAATTGAAGCAGACATCACATCAAAAGGGGGGCAAAAGAGGGCTCGGAGATATCAATTCTTTATCAAGATCGAGTGCACGCTTCGAAATACTTGCGTAGTCAGGGGCCCAAATCTTGGGTTGCGCCCATCAGTCGCTGGGCGCTATCCTGCGGTTAGTAGAACCGGTTAGAACCGGACGCTAGCGCGTTCCGGCTGATGGATCTATTCCAAAAACAAGTCATGACGAGACGTTAGAGCCCTGTCACGTCTACGACTCGGGATTGATGCTGACAGGCGACGTTGAAGCGTCTTATGCTAAACCAGTAAGAATTCAAGCCGCGTGCGTTTCCTGATTGGGCTGGATTTCGTTCTTTGCCACCAGCCGTTCCATCCCCTGCCAGACTCGATCGACATTTAACTCAGTCAGGCAGGCCACACGCTTTTCGCCTCGCTGCGGGCAACGCTTGCAGTAGCTTGCGGCACAGGGAACCGTCGTCGAGACGAGTTCGTGCTGGTTTCCTGCGGGGCCGGAACGCGCGGCAGATGTGCAGGTGAATAATCCCAGCGTTGGCGTTCCCAACCCGGCAGCCAGATGCATCGGTCCCGAATCGTTACTGACCACCAAATCGACACGAGCCAGTAAAGCCGCCAGTTGTTTGAGCGTCGTCTGGCCGGCGAGATTGACGATCGGGGTACGGACAGTTTTCGGATGACGCGAGGCACCATCGCTCATCAATTGCTTCAAATGTTCGGCGTGTGATCGTTCACCGCGGCTTCCGAGAATGATCGTTGCCCCGTGCCAGGCTTGAGTTCCGCGGTCCAGCAGCTGCGAGAACTGTTCCACCGGCCAGCGTTTTGTTTCCCAGCCTGCTCCTGGATGAACGGCTGTGATCGGTCGCGGCAATGGTGCGAGAAATTTTTCCGCCCATTCTTCATCCGAGTCTGAGACCGTGATTAAGGTCTCTTTCGGGGAATCACCCATCCCAAGGACTTCGGCGACTCGCCAGATTCTAGCATGGGCTGGAACGGTCTTGCTCGTGTCCGGGATGACGCAATTGGTCGAAAGCGACGATCCTTCGCGAGCCGTCTGCAAGCCGATTCGTACCGGAGCTCTCGTCGCAAAAGTCATCACGGCGGTCCGCAACAATCCCTGCAGGTCGAACACCATCTCAAATTTTCGCGACTTCAGTGTTGAAAGCAATTGAGACCAGTCGCGCCAGCCACCCTTTCGATCAAACGGAATTGTGTCGTGAACACAGGGATGGCCCGCAACCAGATCCGTCAGTTCACGACTGATCACCCAACTGATTTCAGCCTCGGGAAATCGGGCCTTGAAGACTGGCAGAAGGGGCAAAGTCTGCACGACATCGCCGAGCGCACTTGGCTTAATGATGCAAATGCGAGCGGGGGTCATTTTTGAAAGTTGAGATGGGCAGATTCTGTGAAACATCCCTGTTTCCAATCTCAATGGACAATTTTGGGAGAACTCCGATATGTTGAGCATATCTTAGAATTGATTGTATCGAAACAGCAAGAGTTGGCAGATCATCCCACGCTTAACGCAACGGGTTTTTCAGAATCATGTCGCAACGAACAGGTCCCACTTCACGAGGAATCGTGGTTTTCGAGCGGCATCCGTTCTGGGGGCCCGAGCTGAAACGACAGGTTTCGGATCAAAACATCCTTGTGCGTGAGTGCCGGTCGGTCCACGATTTGACTTCCCTTGTCAGCGAGTTCTCAGAAGTCGTGACGGTCATCGTTCTTGACGCCGCTCCGACCGAATTCCTTTCCTGGTTGACGCGTCAGGTTGCGACGACCTGGCCCTCTGAAATTGTGGTGATCGCCTCGAAAAGCCTGTCAGAGGTGGAGTGGCCGATCCGGGAGGCAGGAGCCACGGAATTTGTTGATGACGAAATCCCGGGCGTCAGCGTCGCCCGAATCTGTTTACGCATCTTGCGAAAAGCGAGTTCCGGACTGGGGCGAGTTGCCGCTGCTTCAGGACAGTGATACAACTTCACGATCTACCGGTATCGCAAATCTGTCGTCCGACGGCGGTTCGCTTGCCGGTTACCCAAGAATCATAGGTGTCGGGAATCTGCGCATTGGCCAAGGTGAAGAGTCGCTCTGGCATTCGGGTGTGAAATTCGGCCTGAACAGGATGACAGTGTTCCGGCGGATTGGGACTGGAATTCTAAGCCCAAGTCCCATGAGACAAAGCGCCGACGCCACCCACACGACTAACCCACCGCAACTGCGGAGAGAACAAAACGAAAATGTTGACACAAGCCCAAGTCCTGAATCGATTGAGTGGAATTCGAGATCCAGAGATCGGTCGCCCGTTCGGCGAACTGGAAATGCTTCGCAGTGTCGCGATCGGCCCCGACAACTCTGTCACCGTGACAATCGATTTGCCAACTCCGGCCTATCCTGATCGAGGCCGGATCACAGCTGCGATCTGCTCAGCAGTCGCGGAATCATTTCCCGGAACGGGCAATGTCGAAGTTGCCTACGTTTCGGATGTTCGCGGATTGAATTCCGGGGGAACGCTCGGTCTGCGTGTGAAAAACGTTGTGGCGGTCGGTAGCGGTAAAGGTGGGGTTGGCAAGAGTACCGTGGCGGCAACGCTGGCTTACGGTCTGAAATCACTCGGCTGCCAGGTTGGCTTGATGGATGCAGACGTCTACGGACCGAGTATTCCTCATATGGTCGGTGCCCACGGACGCCCCTCAGCCGTCAAACACAAGACATCGACCGGTGAAGAGTTCGAACGGATCGAGCCGGTAGTCGCCAACGGACTCAAAGTGATCTCGATGGGTTACTTCGTTCAACCGGATCAGGCAGTGATCTGGCGAGGTCCCTTGCTGCATCGGGCGATCACACAGTTCCTGAAGGACACGGACTGGGGTGAACTCGACTACCTGATCATCGATCTTCCACCAGGAACGGGCGACGTTTCGCTGACACTCTCGCAAATGCTTGGCCTGGCAGGGGCCGTCATCGTCTGTACGCCGCAACAGGTGGCGTTACTTGACGCCATGAAAGCGATCAGCATGTTTCGCCAGGTCAAGATTCCGATCCTGGGACTGGTCGAAAACATGACCGGTGACATCTTCGGTCGCGGCGGAGCTCGCAAGAAGGCCGAAGAGATGGGGATTCCATTCCTCGGCGAACTGCCGATTGATGCCGGAATCCGTATTCGCGGCGATGATGGTCAGATCGCCAGTCTGTTCTCAGAAGACAATCCTTCTCGAGGTCCGCTGGTTGGGATCTGCGAACGAACGGCAATTCAAATCGCCCGACAGTTGCTGGAAACCCCCAAGATGCCGACCCTGGAAATTCTTTGACGAACTTCCGCAAACCAGATTCCGTGTGGGCTGAAAGCCCACAAGCACAAAGCCCAGGGCTTCAGCCCTGGGATTGGTGAACAAACCAAAATATGCGACCTGAAAGGTCGCGAGAAGTCATCAATCGGAGCTGATCGCTCTGACTGTATTTCTTGCGACCTTTTATCAATCCGCGAATGCCGATGGCTCACTTCTCCGCAGCCACGGTTGTCCCCATCGACTGCAGCAACTCCTTCAGATTCAATTTCACATAAGGCCGATCTGCGGCCGGTTGCGAATGATCTGCGTTGGCGACATACAGCACGCCATCTTCCGGGACGAACAGGACATTGTGCAGGTTCGAATTCATCGCCACCGGGCGACACATCAGGGACTGAGCTGCCGGGGCATCAATCTGTCCATGCAACTTCGTCACCCGTTTCCGCAGTTCTTCCAGTCTTGAACCGGCCGACAGCACGACGGCATCTTTGATTCCGTCACCCAGCAGCGGATGTGTTTGACCCGGTTGAAGGAACTCGATCGATTCCGGATACGCCGCAACCCCCACGGCTCGATTGGTCTTTCCGTCGGCAAACACGTAGTAGTACTCACATGTCCGCGGATTGTTCTTCCACAGATCCATCACTTCGTCGAGCGTCGTACATTCTTCCAGAGCCCGGCGCATCAATGTGGCCATCGGGACCCCATCCCACTTCCCTTCGCCCCGTCCCCCCATTTCACCCAACGAGATCGCTTTGGCATTCATTCCGCTGACGCTCCCAATGAATCCACCATAGCCAACGTTCGCGAAGGGGATTTTTCCATTGGGAGCCATGATGAACGTCGTTGCAGCGTCCTGAAGCCCGATGGTCGTCATGTAATCCAGAACTCGACCGTGATACAGCTTGCCACCTTGCGTCGCGCTGCCGAAGACGGCGAATCCCGAGCAGTGAAACATTTCAGGAAAAACGTTCAGGACTTCTGCGAGTTTTTGATCGCGGTTCAATGCCCGTGCCATGGCCCGGGTTTCCTGCTTGTGATGTTCTGGAATATATGGTGCCAGTCGGGAATACGCCTGTTCCAGGTCATGTCGGAACCAGCGGCCGTTGACGATCGTTTGAACGGTACCAAACGAGTAAAGCACCGAATCAAAACATCGAATCGATTCGTCATGCAACAGTTGACCGTGTGCCGTCCCAATGTCGTCGGGAGTCCCTTCCAGCAGGACGACGCGATGTCCGTCGACCCAGCGCAATTCGCCATGATCGACTTTTCGACCGGCCTGTTCGGGCGCGATCAGACTTGGTCCGGGAGCCAGGACTTCTGTCGCCCGTCGAACACCTCGCACCAGCTGCCGTTCTAGCTCCGTCCGCTCGATCGAAACCGTTCGATATCCATTCCAGTCATCAACGGCAGCCGGTGCCCCGATGGCCAGACGTACCAGTCGCACCGAATGATCATCGACTTTGACATTCACGAGTTGTGGCGCTTCACCGAACTTGAACGAAGCATTGTTGCCAACGGTCCACTGCTGAGAAGTGGCGTCATATTTGACTTTCAGCAGTTGCATCAGCAGCGGAGCCACCGCCGCAGCGTCGCTGGTTGCCACCAGAGGAGTGTAGATCGCTGCGATTGACGCGGGGCTGACCAATCGAGCGAGTATCCCCTTCGGCTTCAGGTGATCTTCCGCTTCGGTCGTGCCCTTGCCGATAAAGACAACGCGATGATGCGGCAAGGCCATCGCAGTGGCATCCGCGCGGCGGCGAATCTTGACGCTGTAGTCCTGATGTGTGGCGTCGAGATCAAACGAGACATCGTCGTGACGCACCAATTTCAGTTCGACGGGGACATTCTTTCCGTCGATTTTCAATTGAAGACTGGCGGCGACTCCAAATCGACTCTCTGATCCACTGAGCAATTTGAGAAGTGGTCGCAGACCATCGGCCAGTTGCTTCGAACCGTTTTCCTGGCTGAAAGCGCTGGGTGCCGCGTAAATCCAGAAAACAACGAAGGCGATCAATCGAAGGTTGCCACGAATCATGAGAAAATCCCTGAGGAATGGGGTGTTGAATAACAAATGTACCCGGAGGTTTTCAGATGGGTTTCAAGGTCGAATCGACAACAGAAGAAATGCGGAACGCATCATAACGATTCAGATCGCGAATGATCAAATTTTCGTGCTGAATTTTGACACCGCCGCGACCACATGATCGGCAGAAATCGCCGGAACCCGCTTGGTGACTTTGCCGATTTGTCGGATTACTCCCGCTGTTTCGGTCGGCGAATTCCTGCCGGGTAAAGCGATGGTGCGTGGCAGCGGTCGCACTGTCAGGCGCGGTGAGCGAGTCCGTCGATACCTTCAGCACAATGGACGAATTCGACATCATTCAACTCCGCCGCAATCCCGATTGGAAGGCCGTATTGCAGGTCTATTACGATCTGCAGCAACAGGCTCGGGAAAAAGAACCATCAGCAGAATGCTGGATTGGCCGGCAGATTGAAGTTACTGGAGTCGAACCGGTCAATCTCTCTGCCATCCACGGCAAACTGATCGCATTCGGGTTCCTCAAGTTTGACGTCGGCGGACGCGATGTCGGAGTGCAATACCAGATGACTCACCAGGGCCGACGAGCCCTGCTGGGTGAAACAGCCTCAGCCGACGACGACGCGGACTTCGCCGAATCCGCATAGATTCACGAAATGATCGTCTGTGCCCGACGGACGCGTGAGAGCTTATGCAGCGATTTGTGGCACGACTACAGGCATTTCCGATCTCCTCTGGAAGAAGGAAGAGATTTGGAACACTGATCGCCGCTGATTTACGCTGATCCCGAACATGAGGAAGCGAACCTCCATTATGCCGTCGAAGCCGCTTCTTTAATAACTGTCTAATCAGTGGAAATCAGTGTTCCTCAAGTCTTTGGTACCGTCGGCGTCTGGAGCGAGAACGCTTTCCCATTGAACGATTCCTTGCGACCTTACAGGTCGCGTTCCGTATGAAAATCGTTCACACGGGGCTGAAAGCCCTGTGCTTTGTGCTTGTGGGACTTCAGCCCAAATAAGACAGGTTTCGCTGCTCGGTCCTTATTTCGATTCCGGGGCAACATCTTTCGCTTCAGGAGCAACATCAGCTTTGACCGCATCTGCCTTTGGTGCTTCGACGGGCTTTGCCTCTTCAGGATGTTCAGCCTGCCACTTCATCCAGAAGTCTGCTGGATGAGTCTTGCGCCACAGGGCCAAGGCGTTGCCAACGTGGCTGAAGAATGTGTATCGCGTAGCGATGTCGCTGTCCGTTTGCTCGGTCGTCGTTTTGATCACCCAGTCTGCCGCTTTCAGAATCTGTTCTCGCGAAACGTGCAATTCCTGAGGAGCGATTGCCATCCACTCCAGATGATGTCCCGTGGCAATCACCTGCTTGTAGAGTTCATCCTCGATTGGTTTCGCCAGCGAGTCTGCTCCTTCCGACCAGTTTGACGCCCAGTGACCATCTTCGAACTGACAGACTGCAATCAGGTCTCGCACCGATCGCATATGATCCATGACTCTTTCTCGTGTTTCATCGGAAAGAATGTCGTGATCGTCGTCCAGTCGCATCAGGACAATCAGCGAGTACAACCGATGAGTCCCGCTGCAGACACCGAATCGCTTGTGACCACGCATCAAGCGGTCGGCCAGTTGATCAAACGAAAGAGTCCGTCCCTGGCGAGTTGTCCAGGTCTTTTGGGGAGCAATCCACAGGCCGAATGCCATCGCGGACCATTCGACTTCTGTTTCATCCAGTTTGAAATCCCGCAGCGATTCCTGCAGGACATCGTTGATGTCATGCGTTCGACTGTTTGGCGTAAACACAGGTTCGTGTAACCGGACACCCGCTTCAGTCAGGCAGGCCAGCCAATGGTCATGATGGACCGAGGCCCCTTCTTCTTTACCCCAACGGATCGACACACCACCTGATTCGTCCTGCAGCAACGGAGCAAATTCGTCTCCCCACGATGCGAGATATCGACCGTGATCGGTCAGGAACTCTTTCAGTGCTTCACCGGACATCACTTTGGGATCAGCAAATTTGGCGTGCAGCCACCACGTTCGCAGCGCGTGCTCGACATAGTTTGGCTTCAACTTCTTCAGCGGAAAGCGAGGCTGAATCTTGGCGAGAACTGCCGCCAGTTCTGCGTCGCTGACGACTTCAGGATCATCGTAGAGGGGCTCAATCACCAGCGGTGTTTCTCGAGGAACATTGACCACTGGAGCAAACCGTGGCCCGCCAGCCTCACTGAGCAGTACCTGACGGGTCTCGATGGATCCGGCCGCGAATGAGCCGACGATCGCCATGACGACGATCAATTGCACGAGCAGAAACTGTTCTTTCGCAATTCGCGGAGACTTCATGAACCACTCTCACTTGCCACTCAAATTCGACGGGACGGACCTGGAAAAGGGATCAGCAGGAATTGTCAGATCGGTTTCTTGCGTATGAAGACGACCTGACCATCCTGTTCAAAATCGAGTTTCCACTTGTCGATCTCTTTCAGCTTCTTGATCAATGGCTCACGATGTTCGCGATCAATCACAATCGTGTTGATCCCGTAACGGTCGATCGCTTCTTCCCATCCCGACTGAAGATCACTGATCTGCATATACGCCTGCCAGACTTCGCGCGGGACCAGATGTGCGTGCGAATTGACGAAGATCTTCATCCCGGCAGGTCCAGCCCATTGCAGATAATCACCCCATTCGAAGGTGTTGAAGACCTGGCCCACAGGGGGCTTTTCTCTGAGGTACTTGGCGGCAGCCAGTGGCGTGTCACTCGATACCGATCGTTCCAGCTTGGGAGATTTTCCATGGATGACGCGAATCCCCAGCGGGCTGTAGGCGAAGAAGATCCAGATCAGGCCGACTGCCACCACGGTCCATTTCCCCGCACGGGCCGGTGCCTCTGGAATCAATGGCAGGCGTCGCCAGCGTCGCCACGATGCGTGGCCGTGGACGGCCAGCAGCAGAGCTGCGACAGGAGCCCACCAGACAATCATTCGGCTACTGTTGAAGGTGGACCATCCCAGCACGACGAGCGAGATCACTTCCCAGGCTCGAACACGCCGCGGTGTCCATCGGTACAGAACTGCCAGGGCAACAATCACAGCGCCAAACAGGATACCTGTCACCTCTCGCAAAACCTGAGGATGCCATTCCGTCAGGTCGCTAAGGTTGGGGTTCGCGGCGATCTGTAGAGCGGCTCCATAGGCGCCAATCCCGTAGGGATTGACCAGGACCGCCGCTGCTGCCAGTTCCAGCAGCAAGAAATTCCGACGCAGGCGGTGATCGCGAATGATCGCCTGCCACGAACCCGTCCGGAGACCAACATCAATTGCCCGCCCGGCCGCAACGCTTCCCAACAGGAACAAACCTGTCAGGAACGAACCATGCAGATTGGCCCACAAACCAAACAGAACGGGGATCAGTACCCAGTCCGACCGATGCAGCCGAGGTGACGTCAGTCGGAACAACAGCATCACAAAGCAGGCGATTCCAGCGACTTGCGGACGAATGATGGAAAGAGACTCGGCGGCGACTGCGAGAAATCCCACCATCGCCAGCAGACTGAACCAACCGTTACGCGTTCTTTGATAGGTGCGTGCGGCCAGCAAGGCCACACACGTGGCACTCGCCAGCGCGAACAGCCCCTGCAACCCGGCAATTCCAATGGTCTGCATGGTCAAGTAGCCAATCACCTGACTCAGCCACGCGGTATCGACAAACGCTATTCCTGTGGCGAGCGGCATCACGGGTTCGGTCGCAGGTAGAGATTTCCCTTCGCAGATCAGTCGTCCATAGGCCAGGTGGCCCCAGACATCGGTATGCCACAAAGGACGCATGCAGAAGACGAGATAGATGATTCCCACGGCAAAGACAAGGCCCGCAAGAACGCGAGGCGCTCGGACCGCAGCGGGCGTGTGATCTTGGAGTTTGGAAATATCGGGTCCACGGAACGGCGGTTCCTCGGAAACAGCTTCCGCCATCGGTTCTTCGATCACAGTACCAATCATGGATCCACCTGCTGCTTCTGATCAGAGTCCCGTCAGCCTGACGACTGAAATAAATCATCCGGGCAACAACAAACATTCCGCTCAAGGAATACGACATGTTGCCAGTCGACAACATAAGACTAGGGTCTCGCCATCGCTGCTGTCACTGCGAAATCCGAAAACCGGCACGACGGCGATTGCCAGATGCCGAGATTGACGATTGTAATGGAAGTGTCGACCGCCTGAGCCGTCTGCAAACCATTCTAACACCGCCGACCACCTGTTTGGTGACGAGGTTCGCAGACTTCGGGGGCTTCCGCAGAGCCGGTGCGCCCCCGCCACCCATTTCTGTGGTTGCCCGAGTCAATCAGACGCTGGGTGGGGTGGCGGGCAACCTCTGTGGGGCCGGTGCCTGATCGTCGTGGTTCGCTCCGCGAACCAACGCTGCATTTGCGTATTCCAACTCAAATGTTCGCCTCGTCACCATAAGTCTTGTCAACGAAGAAGCGTAGGTTTGCGGAGCGAACCACGACGATCTCACGCATCTCCGTACTCTCGCGAGTTCGGCTCAGCCCGCATCAATGTCCAGCGTCGTTCGGGACGAATAGACTTCGACAGGTTCGTCATAACTCGTATTGCCGAGTCGAGCCAGGTCGGAAAGATCACGAACTGAAGGCAAGCCGGTGACATCGTCCTCAGGTTCAGGAGGTGCCCCCGTCGGCTTGTATTCGAGACGAAATCGTGACTTTCCCACACCAATGATGGCCGATGGAGGAACGTAAGTGCGGCGGCAGCGGCGACCGTTGACCGTTGTTCCATTCAAGCTATCCAAGTCCGTAATCCACCAGAAATCGTTGATGAACTCCAGCAGGCAATGGCGCGTGGAAACTCGGCGGTCTGTCAGCGGCAGATCGCAGGATTCCGACCTGCCGATGACTAATGTTTTCTTCCGCAAGACGAGCGACGGGCCACCATTACTGGAGATCAGGAAACCGAGCGGTCCAACGACTCGCGTGGGAACCTGCATTTCGATGTCCCACTTCAATTCTTCCGATAATGCGACAATTTCAGCAGGAGTTGTGACTCGACTTGTGACGGTGGTGCCTGATGTCAGTCGATCGAACATTGGATTTTCCCTGGGTGCAAGTCTTCAGTAAGGTCCATTAGCGGCGACACGCTGCTCTAAGTTCAAACCGGCGCTAGCGCGTTCCGGCTGATCGATTGACCTAGAAGAATGCGTCGTGTTGCGGACATTACTGAACATAAGTCAGAAAGGTTTCCTCGACGGTCTCCCGAGGCCAGATTTCAGTTCCTGAAGGCTTCCCGGTGAGAGATTTGCCGTCGTGTTGAGTTTTGGCGACACCATCGAGATAACGAAAACACCCCAGTTTGCGAGACGCAAACTGGGGTGATATTTGTCGTATCAAGGACCGATTTCAGATCAGTTCGGTAATCAACTGGCGATTGTCGGCCAGGAACTGTGGCCGACCATTGGGGTCGGTCAATGTCACTGCGTTCGCATCGATGCCGAGTTGGTGATAGATCGTATGGAACACGTTCTGGATATGGACCGGACGTTCGATCGGTTCTTCGCCGTTTCGATTGGTCTTGCCAATCATCTGGCCGTGGCGTAGTCCGCCCCCTGCCAGGAAGAAGAATGAAGCACGAGCCCAGTGGTCGCGACCAGCGGTCCCATTGATACGTGGCGTACGTCCGAATTCACCCGACATCATGATGATGGTCTGGTCGAGCAGATTATGAGCGTCGAGGTCATCAATCAGGGCACTCAACGCTTGATCGAGTGGCGGCAACTGTCGTCGCATTTCACCGAAATTGTTGCCGTGAGTATCCCAGCCACCCCATGAGAGGGCGACGCAACGAACGCCAGCCTGAACCAGGCGCCGAGCCAGCACGAATCGCTCGTTCCCCATGCCGTTTTCGTTGCCGTAACGCTTTAGAACGCGAGGATCTTCGTTTCGCAGGTCGAGCGATTTCGCCAGATCACCAGAAGTAACAATACCGACGGCTCGTTCGGTAAAGCTGTCGATCGCGGTCAGCATCCCGTGACTGTCGACATCACGTCGCAGTCGATCCAGGCCGGTCAGGAGTTCTTTACGATTGTCGAGGCGGCTGAGACTGATCTGCTGATTGAGTGTCAGATTCTGGCGACCTTCGCCATCGGGGCGAAAACCGGCATTGATCTGGCCGACAAAGCCGGTCTTGGTCCAGCCTGTCAGATCGACGAACGTCGGAGCAGTGCCGTGTTTCGTTGTCTGTGATGGGCCCCACAACTTCGACATCACCGACCCGATCCCCGGTCGACCACCCATGTTCCGCAACGATGATTCACTCCATCCAGAATCGCTCTGTTGTGGAGCGTGTTCGTCACGCAATCCTGAAATCGACCGAACGACCGAGAATTTGTCACCGCGAGCTGCCAGGCGAGGCATCAATTCGCAGATTTCCATTCCCGGAACATTGGTCGCGATCGGCATGAACTCACCACGGAACTCCTTCGCCGCAGTCGGCTTCAGGTCGAACGTGTCCATGTGAGTCGGACCGCCGGGGAGATAAATGTTGATGATCGACTTACCAGTCGCACGAGCACCGGCCAACTCTTCTGCTTGAAGGAGTTGTGGCAGGCTCAGACCGCCAACCGCCAGCCCGCCGATCTTGAGGAAATCACGACGTCCGACTCCGTCACACAACCGATGCTTCTGCCCAAGGAAAGTCAGCATGGCCAAGCCTCCAGATTTGCGGCCTTCGCGGCGGAAAGCCCGTGATTTGAGTGGGACCGGAATTTCGCGATCACACAATTTTATCTGATTCCGACGGGACAAATCAACATCTACTGATATTTTTCGGTCGCCGAACGGAAATTTCCACAATTTCTATTGGAAAGGAACTCAAGAAAGTTACGGTAAATCGCAGGAACTGATGCACACGAGAACGGTTGTAGCTAGAATTCTGCCCGAACGGGGAGCGGTCACCGCATCCCCGGAATCCGCTGGAACACGCGAACACCGTTTTTGAACCTGTGATTCAGAAACCAGGTGTCATTCGCCGACCGGCAGTTTCCGGGATTGCCATGCCATTTCTCGATGATTTTCAAGTCGTCAAAATCCGCTGAGGAATTCGGGTATGAGAGTTTCACAATTGCCTTGGTTGACTGTTACTGCTTTGGCCGCCTGCATTTCCATCGCATCGGGGGCAGACTGGCCTCACTGGCGCGGTCCCGATCGATCCGACGTGTCGAAAGAGACCGGCCTGCTGAAGAAGTGGCCGGAAGGTGGCCCCAGGCAGGTCTGGCTGAACCAGAACGCCGGACTCGGATATTCCGGCGTGTCCATCGTTGCCGGAAGCCTGTTCACCATGGGGGCTCGTGAGGATGCCGAGTACGTCATCTGTCTGGATGCGAGCACCGGCACCGAAAAATGGGCCAGCAAGATCGGCTCCATCTTGGATAACGGATGGGGGAATGGTCCCCGCGGGACTCCTACTGTCGACGGAAATCGTGTTTACGCCATGGGGGGAACAGGTGGCCTCGTTTGCCTGAAAGTGGATGATGGCAGCGAAGTCTGGCGGACCGGAATGTCGGACCTCGGGGGAGGGCGCCCGAACTGGGGCTATTGCGAATCCGTGCTTGTCGATGGGCCACGAGTCGTATGTACCCCAGGTGGAAAACAAGGGGCGATCGCCGCTTTCAACAAAGAGAACGGTGAAGTCCTCTGGCGGTCGACCGACCTGACCAACGGAGCTCAGTATGCCAGCATCGTTCCAGCAACGATCCATGGCCAGGCCCAATACGTCCAACTGTTCCAGGATGCTGTTGCCGCAGTGTCACCAGACGACGGCAAATTACTTTGGAAGGCGGAATGGCCGGGCAAGACTGCCGTGATCCCGACGCCGATCGTCGTCAATAATCAGGTCTTCGTCACATCGGGATACGGAGTCGGATGTACGCTGATTCAGATCGACGCCGAGAACAAAACGAAGGAAGTCTACTTCAACAAGAACATGAAGAATCACCACGGTGGCGTACTGCTGCTGGGTGAACATCTGTATGGACATTCGGACGGTGTCGGCTGGATGTGCCTGGATCTGAAAACGGGGGACATTACCTGGAATGAACGCGGTGCTCTCGGTAAAGGTTGTGTCACGTCGGCCGATGGAATGCTCTACTGTGTGGATGAAGCTTCAGGCGACATTGCACTGGCTGAAGCATCACCAAAAGGATGGCACGAAATCAGTCGATTCAAGATGACTCCCCAGTCAACGAAACGCAGTGCACGTGGCCGCATCTGGACTCATCCTGTCGTCAGTAACGGCAAGCTGTATGTGCGAGATCAGGACATGCTGTTCTGCTACGACGTCAAAGCCGAATAGCACGTCGGCATCCGCGTATGAAGAGCAAAAGGCAGGTCATGTTTGACCTGCCTTTTGCATTTGTCATTCGCAATTGCACGACGGTTTTGCCGCGATCTTGCAGCAATCAAACGTACTTGGGAATTTTGGGTTCTGGAACTTCATCCAACAGGCGCGTGATCACCGTTTCGGGGTCCATTCCTTCGGCCTGAGCCTGGAAGTTCGTCGAAATGCGGTGTCGCAGCACGGGAATTGCCACGCGGCGGATATCCTGCATGGAAACGCTGGGGCGACCATCCATCGCTGCCATGGCTTTTCCGCCCGCAATCAGGAACTGACCCGCACGCGGACCAGCCCCCCAGTCCACCATATCGCGCACGAACTTGGGGGAAGTTGGATCGCCAGGTCGAGTGGCTCGAACCAGTCGCGCCACGTAATTGATCGTCAACGGCCCCGCTTCAATCGTGCTGATCTGCTTCTGCAAATACAGAATGGCCTTCGCGGAAAGAACCTTGCGAACTTCCTGCCGCTCACCCGAAGTTGAAGCGGTCAGAATTCTCTCCTCTTCCGCCAGATTCGGGTAATCGACTTTCACGTTGAACATGAATCGGTCGAGTTGGGCTTCAGGAAGCGGATAGGTCCCTTCCTGTTCGATCGGATTCTGAGTCGCAATGACGAAGAACGGTTCCGGGAGTTTGTAGGTCGTCTGCCCGACAGTGACTTCCCGTTCCTGCATCGACTGCAGCAGAGCCGCCTGTGTCTTCGGCGGCGTCCGGTTGATTTCGTCTGCCAGCAGAATATTCGTGAAAACAGGGCCTTCGACGAACCGGAACTCACGTCGTCCGGTATCATTCTCATCAAGGACATTCGTCCCTGTAATGTCCGATGGCATCAAGTCGGGTGTGAATTGAATCCGTTTGAATTGAACATCGAGAATCTGAGCGATCGTGGAAACCGTCAGCGTCTTGGCGAGTCCAGGAACACCCACGAGCAGGCAGTGCCCGCCGGTAAAGATCGCCGCCAGGATCTGTTCGATCACCGCTTCCTGACCAACAATCACCTTATGCAGTTCTTCGATCATCAATTCGCGGTGTTTGCGAAACTTGTCGAGAAACTCGTCGAAATCTGGCTTCTTGTCGGCCAAGGGGGCCTCCGTGGAAAGTCGTCAACGTTGAGGGGAGATCTGAACTTACCGACAATCTAAGCCAAAGGAACGGCTATGGGAAGTTCAGCGATCATCCCGTCATCGACAATCAAATCGCGGCAACGTCTTTGCGGACATTCTTTTTCGCCAAAGAACGACTCGACCCTGCCGAATGACAGGGGCGAAGATCAGTCGCTCATCGAAGAACTCGCGAATGCGAATTCTCAGAATTAGAGGTTCAGGGCGGTGTTGGCCGAACCGAACTTGGCATTGGCACTCTTGCCGATGCTCTGAACAGCACCGATGCAGACGATGACGATCAAGGCCAGCATGATCGCGTATTCAACAGCCGTTGGGCCGTCTTCGGAAACCAGGAAATTCTTGACGCTTGTTACGAACTTGTTCATCTCTACGTTCCTTTTCTTATTTTTCGAACATCCTGCGACATCATTCGTCCACCACCCTTTGGCGAACGGAAGCATCAGCAGGTCTTGCACCTTTGAACTTTCAGACTCGGGGGTGCGAGTTGAGCGAGGTTGCCCATGACAGAGAATGTAGGTCAGGATTTGAAGAATGCAAATTTTTGGTGGTCGGATTTTAGCGATCAGCAGTCAGCGATCAGAGATGACTCTTGCTGATCGCTAAAAGCTTTCTACGCCCTCACCGCCGCCGCGAGAAACTGATCGACAGATGCTCGTGTTTCCTGCGTGACGACTCGTTCGAGCGCGTCGATCACATGCTCGGGAATGCTGGCGTCGATATCTCTGCGAAGTTCGATGATCGCGTCTTCCAGAGCACATCCGTCGGCCGGGCCCCACTTGGATTCGTAAACATAGCTGTCGTACGAACGGACAGCTCGAATGATGTGAGCCCCCAGCGGGATTGCCGCCGGGATCGGATGTTGACCTAGGGGTTCGGCTTCTCCCTGGCTCATCAGCAGCGGGAATGCTCCGGAAAGCACCGACCCCAGCGAGTGGGCCAGTTCCGAACCATGGAACGAGTGTTGTTCTTGATCCTGAACCGTTTCCAGATCGCCGACAGCTTTACGAATGACCCGTGCGGTAATTTCGATGTTTCCCATGTCAAACAACAGGGCAGCAACTCGAATGTCGTCACAGTCTCGTGTCGGCATTTTCAATTCGCGAGCAACGGCTTCGCTCAGGTGAGCGACCCGTTTTGACCGATCCTTCAATTTCGGGTGTGCCGATTGCAGGTACCGGGCGAGGACTTCAACAACCCCGACATGAGCTTCGTGAAGGTCCTGCAATGTGCGGTTGCGCTCGTCACTCAACGTTCCAACGAGCAGCGCTACCAGTCCAAGAACGGCAGCCCACAGTGTCACCGCGAGCGCGACGACCAATGGCGATGAAAATGCAGCAAAGTCATTCAGGTTCAGGGCGGTAACGACGGACGCTGCCAGGACGGAAAACGACGCCAGAACTCCCGCACGGTAACGTCCCAGGAAGAAGCCTGCCAGTACGACGGGCAAATAGAACAGGTTCAGTACGACAAGTTTGTATCCCGTCATTGACCACATCAGGCTGGTCAGCCCAAGCGAAATGATGATTAACGAGATCTCAAGCCAATGCTCATCTTTTTCAGTCGTTTTCATGAAAACTCAACTCAAACCATAAAAAAGTGGATGACAGGCATATTAAGCCACGGAAGTCGATCGATTCGAGGACTCAGCCGATTTCGCCCCGGCGACGATATCGAGCAGTACCGCTTCGTCCCCCTGAGACATCAGTTCGCAAGCACTTTCTGCAGCGGCAGTGGCTTTGTCGGCGGCAGATTTATTTGCGGCAGCAAATCGTCGCGCGATTTCTGCAAAATCAGCTTCGATTGACAGAAAGATTTGAACTAGTTCCGGATCGAATTGCGTTCCCGATCCTTCGCGAATCAGTCGCACACATTCCTCATGCGGAAACGCTTCTTTGTAGACTCGTTTGCTGGAGAGTGCATCGTAAACATCCGCCACAGTCACGATCCGGGCTGATAATGGAATTTCGGCCCCCGCCAGACCTGTCGGATATCCGTTCCCGTCCCAGCGTTCATGATGATGTAAGGCAATTTCGCGTGCGGTCTGCAGGAAATTCGAAGCCCCCAGCCGCTGTTCGATTTCTCTCAAACAGGCCCCGGCGACAAGAGTATGCTCCTGCATCCGTTTACGCTCGGCGGCGTCCAGTTTACCCGGCTTGAGCAATACCGTGTCTTCCAGCCCGACCTTGCCGATGTCGTGCAGCACGGAACTGATTCCCAGTAATCTGACAAAACCAGGTGTGACCGTACGCTGATATTTCGGGACTGATCGCATCGCCGTAGCCAGACGCGTTGAGTACAGCGAGATTCGTTCCAGATGATGCCCCGTTTCGGGATCACGCGATTCAGCCAGCTTCGCCAGACCAAAAATGACGGCGTCACGAGTTCGCAGCAGATCCTGGGCACTGCGCAGTGCCTCGTGTTCCTGTTGAGTCTTGCGGCTGGATTCTTCGAGATTCAGTCTCGAAGACATCAAATAGGTCCCAACAGACGACAGAATCCAGGTCCACAAGAACGCGATTCCCGCTGCAAGTGGCAGCGTCGTTAACAGCATCCCTCGCCAATAAGGCGTCGGCAGTTGAAAATCGTAGACAACTAGAAACCCGTTCGCTTCGGCGACGGGATACCGGATCGCCGACCGAGTTCCCTGGGGTGTGATAACACGACCGCGAGCGGGACCACCCGCAGGATTGTTCGCGTGCTCGAATTGCCAGGTCACGGAATCGCCCGCTTGCCAGGCAGTGTTCGATGCGATTGGACGAATCACAGAAAGATTGCGATCCACCAGGACGATGCCCAATTGATCTGAGTTGGGGATTTCCAGCGCGACCGCATCCAGCTTCAACTGGGCAGGCGTTTCGGACGTGAGATCTTCCGTGTTGAGTGAATCCACATGACGGGCGAGTCGAGTCGATCTGAGCGCGAGTTCGTCCCATCGGCTTTCTACCGCCTGGTACTCCGTCAGCGAATTCACCAGTTGATGGAGAAACCAGAAGCCGACCGCCAGGCACAGCGTGTGTACCCCGATCAGCATCCAGACTGGCTTGGAAGGGAGACGCATGAATTTCCTCGTGATTCCCGGCACCATTTTGCGGAATCAAGAATGGGTCGAATGTCACCGAAAACAGACACACGGGGATACGGCGAACCGTTCCGTGTGGTCAAAATGGCTTTGCCCATAAACGGGAGCTGACACCTGAAATACTTCGCAACGATGATCAATCGCCACGCGAGTCAGGAATCTGCTCCCATTTATGGGCAAGGCCGTTCGTTGTCCTCGGGATGAAATTGGCCCCCCGCCAGAACATAGCTCCAATTCGGACATGTGGCGGTATGGAAACGTCTCAAATTGGAAAATGCACCAAAGGCATCGTCCGAAGAATCGGCAGAGTCGCTAGACTCCACCTGTTCGCGGCGTCAGCAGACCACGTTCGATCAGGTCCTCCAGCCAGCACCTGAACTGAAGCCTCCCCCTTCGGGTCTGTCGAATCGATGCCCCAGTTCCTGGCGAAAGTCCCAGAATTTCTGACGGACCCGGTGGGCTTCCTCGGTCTGCATCGTTTCTACGATCCAAGCATCCGTCCGCTGCAACTTGGCTGCCAGGATCTCTGCGGCGTTAGCACCCAATCGACAGGCAGCGAGGCTGTTGGCTTCCAGCAACCGATCGTAGTCGGAACGCTCCAGCCGCGCCACAGTGACTTCCGTCAAGGCCCGAGCTGTCACCGAATGCGCCGTCCCGTGGAAGAATGAGCTTTCGCCAAATACGCTGATCGGTGCGAGTTCATCCAGAATGACCTCGGTCACGAATGGAACGATCAATTCAATTTCAACGGATCCATCGAGCAAAAAATAGAGTGCCCGCTCCTCGGCTCCGGCCTCAAACACCGGGTTTCCGGCGGCGACCGTCACCGTCGTCGCGTGAGCCATCAGACCATCAATGTCATCCACGCCTAATCCGCGAAACAGGTCCAAATTCTGCAGCTTCTGTACAAGCTCGCTACTCATGGGTGATCCTTTAGAAATGGGTGGCGTTTGTCGTCAAATCCATTTCCCATTGTACCCGCAGCGCACCAATCAAATCACAGATTCTCGGATTTCCCGGATTCGAGCATGGTCGTTCGATGCTCTGCAGTGTCGGGGTCGTCGGTGTCCAATAATCTTCCGACACAGCGTCAATCACTCAGCGGCTGCGAACTGCGCAGGTAGGCGAACAGGTTCCGCAGTTGTTCCTCTGTCAGATCTTTCAATTGCCCTTCCGGCATCAATGACTTGCGTGATTTGACTAATTCATCAATTTCAGTTCGCTCCAGCGAAACGGTCTGACCATCGGGACTACGCAGCGACAGAGTTTGCGGGTCCTGTTCCACCAGGAAGCCTGTGACCACGCGGCCGTCGTTCAGGAAGGCGATCTGAGTCTCAAACCCTTCGCGGATTTCGGCACTCGGATTTACGATGTGCAGCAGCATCTGGCGGACGTCGTCTCGTTTGTACGTCGTCAGATCAGGACCGATCTTTCCCCCCACGGCATGCAGTGTGTGACATTTGCCGCACGATTGCATGTAAAGCTTTTTGCCCGGATACGGATCGCCAGCGCCCGCCAGAACCGTCGAGTACTTTTCGATCATCGATTGCATCTCGGCAGTTGTGGCCCCTTCGACACTTCCCCAATGCTTGGGAATCAGGCTGCTCAGCTTGTCGTCCTTATAGATCGTTAAGCGGCGAACCGTGTCGAGCGGTAATGATGCCGCCGCGATGTCACCTCGTTCGACAGCTTCGACCAGCATCACCGCCCATGTCTTGCGACTGACAAGCAGCGACTGAGCAACCGTTCGGACATCCTCGTTCAAATTCTTGTACTGCTGCAGGACGGTCATCCCGATTCGGGCATCTGGATAGGCCTGAAGTGACGTCAGAATATTGGCTTTCAGGCCGTCGTCTCCGGTGCTGGAAAGCGTTTCCAACAAGACCGCAACGGCACCGGGATGCTTGATTTCACCAAACAGGCTGGCATATTCCGCCCGCTTCGCCGCAGGACTCTTTTCGTCTGCCAGCAGTTTCAGCGCCTCACTGATCGCCGACTGATCCCCTTGACGGATCTTCAGTGACAGTGAACCGCCCCCGGCGGCTGACAGTGCGGCGATCAATTCCGGAGGGACATTTCCCAGCGATCGGCCCTGGAACGCTTCTTCAAAGCCCTGCATCAAGGCTTTGGTCGTTTCTGGCGTTGGAGACTGCTTCAGCAACCGGGCACAAATTGCCAGGTCTGAACGCTGTCCCGTCGATGCGTAACGCCTCATCAGTCGCGGCAGGATTTCTTTCTGGACCAGCGGGCGTTTCCAGAGTTCAGGATCGTCCAGAGTCAAAGCGGGTTGTGTATGAACAGGCGGTGTACTCGACCCCGGTTTCGCCTCCACAACGACGTCGCACGTCGTCTCCAGAGCCCACCAGATCATCAATGGCTGACGAGTCTCCGTTGCGTCTTCATCGCGCGTCATCAGGCTGCGAACGATCGGCAGCGACTGATCAGCGGGAAGTCGCTTGGCAGTTGCCGCGAATTGCGACCGAACTTCGATATTGGGTTCCGTCAGTGCCAAGGTCGCGATTCGGGCCGCAATGTCGGAAGGGATGCGACGCTCATCGCCAAGCAATCGTGTCGTCCAGACTCGCACCTGTGCTTCGGGATGATCCAATGCTTTCAGGGCAGTCGGTTCATCCAGTCCACCGGAAAGCTGCAGCGCCCACAACGATTCCACGGCCGACTGTCCTTGCGTCGCGAATAACCTTGTGCGGAGAGCCGGTACGATGGAAGAGTCTTTGCGGTCAGCCAGTATGCGTCGCGCCGTTTCGCGGTGCCAGCGGTCGGGGCTGTCGAGTCGGGTAACAAGCTCTGCGGATGACAATTTCCCCAGATCGGCCGCTACCCCCGCGGGCTTTTTGCCTGATTTTGCCCGGATGCGATAAATCCGTCCGTGATCCCGATCGAGTCCCCCCTGATAGTTGGCAGTATGAGCGAGTTGCCCGTCGTACCAGTCGGCAACATAGATCGCTCCATCAGGCCCATCTTTCACATCAACCGGTCGAAACCATGTGTCCGATGAATCAATCGCGTAGCCAATATCCTTTGTCTTGAAGGTGGAACCGACCGGGATCACGTCACTCATTACGACATGATTCAGGATCGCCGCCGCACCGAACAACTTGCCGCGATATTTTTCAGGCAGGGCATAAGGGCCAGTACTGTTTTCGTAGATGATGAATTCGTGGGTGAAACGAGGAACATTGTGATGTTCCATCGCCGGGAAGTACCCGAATGAGTACGGGTTGGAGAGTGGTCCATGCTTGGTAAACCCCTTTTGCAGATAGGCTCCCTGCATGTAATGAAACCCACGTGTGTTTCCGCCGTTATGTCCCGAGAAGACTCGACCGGCGGAATCGATCTCCAGCCCGAACGCGTTTCCTCCCCCTTCTGAAAAGATTTCGTAACGTCGCGATTCGGGGTGGTATCGCCAGATGTTCTGGCCTTGAGAAAAGACCGGCTTGGGAGGCTGTTTCACGGGATCGTTTTTTCCCGTTCCGTTGCGAACAGCCGCCGAAACTGTGCTTCCCTGAGCCGCATACAACCAGCCATCCGGTCCCCAGCGCAAACTATTGATGACCGAGTGAGAATCCTCAATTCCAAACCCTGACAGGTGAACTTCTGGATCACCATCGGGAATGTCGTCGCCGTTCTTGTCAGGATAGAACAGCAGGTATGGCGGATTCAAAACCCAGACTCCCCCGCGTCCTTGCACGAATGACGTTGCGATATTCAAGCCATCCACAAACGTCTTGTGCTTGTCGTAGACACCGTCGCCATCGGTGTCCTCATGGATCGTAATCTTGTCACGTCCTTTAACACCGTGCGGTGGCGGTTCAGGAACTTTGTCGTAAACAGCTCGCCAGAACTGGTCCTTGCTGACGAGTTTCAAACCTGCGGGTTCCGGGTACTGCAGATATTGCATCACCCACAGGCGGCCTCGTTCGTCGAAGTTCATGAAGAGGGGCTGTGAGACCACCGGTTCCGCCAGAACCAGATCGACCTGCAGATCATCCGGGACCTTGAAGTTGTCCATCGATTGCTGAGGTGTTAGCGCCGCCTGCTGAATCTCGCGCCGGATAACAGTTGCAAACGGACTGACTTTAGGAGCCGGGACCACGCTGGAAAACGGCTGAAGCCCCGGAACCAGCAGACCTCCTGCGGGTGGATTCGCCCACGAAAGATCGTCCCCGGCACGAAATTGCCATTTCCCTTCGAGGACGATCGCTTCGTTCCCGGCGATCAATTGGGGCGCACCTGCCTTGAAGCCACCTGCTCCCCCTTCGTCATAGATCCGGATCGCTACATTATTGGTTTCGCCCGGCTTCAGAGTGTTACCCGGAATCACGTAGCGATGCATGTTGTCGTGACCATTGGCATACTTCGGCGGCATCGCTCCACTGACACCGACTTTGACACCATTGATGAAGCACTCGCTGGCGTTGTCGATCTTTTCGATATACAGGAAGCTGCCTCGTCCCTTCCATGTTTCCGGGACTTTGACTTCGCAGCGATACCACGCGTACCCGTCGTAGCTCGCCAGGTCCTCACTTTGCTGTTCCCAGGTTCCCGGTACCGAAAGAAGCCGCGGGCCGGGGATTGCGGCCGAGATCTTTTGGTCGGCAGGAGGAACTTCCAGCCCCGCAGCCCAGTAGATTCCGTTTAACAGCAGACGATTGAAGGCCGGCTGTTCGAAATCATCCTTGTGACCCAGCGACGTATAGAATGTCTTCCCGCCATCCTGACGCTGGAATGTCCAGGCCACAGGTTCCTGTTGAGGATTCCCTTCGACTCGCCCTCGCATCAGTTCAGTCGCTTTGGGATCGAGCGGCGTGTTTAAGTAAAGCGTTCCGCCACTGAGGAATTCAGCGGCGGGAATCCCCGTCAGAATTGGATGTTTGACATCCGGCAGCGGACGGATGATTCCCCGGGTGGCTCCATCGGTGTGACCACGATAATTGCCGCCGATCAATTCCTTATCGATTTCAGGCCAGACTCCCAGACCTTCGGGTTGCTTGTCTCGCAGATGAAACGCATGGCTGGCCGTGCGAATCCCAACCACAGGCTTTCCTGCCGCGACAAACTCGCGGATCAATGCCAGTTGGTCGGCCGGAATGGGTCTGCGGCGAACACTGATGAGAAGCACATCAGCATCTTCGACAACGTTGACTCCAGGCAGATCATATTTCTTCGCGGGGGATTCAAACACGAAGCTGACTTTAAAGTCCTTGCCAAGATGCTTGGCCGCGAATGCCGGCAGCGTCACCTCGGTTCGATATTCGTCTTCGGCCGACAGGATGACAACGTGAGGCCGCTTGTCCTTGGCAAACGTGAAGGGCTTGCCTCCCAGTAAATCTGCACTGGTGATAGTCGGGCACCAGTATTTTTCAATGTGCTCAATAATGAGATCGTTCCCCGTGAAGTGATTGACGAACGGCTTCATGGCGGGGTTGTACATCGTATCCGTCATGTCGCGCATCAGGGCGACATTCATCCCCTGGTAGACCATCTGCCGGATCGAAAATGGTCGGCCCAGGACACACATGTTCGTGTGAACACCCATCACGATGACATTATCGATGCCACGGCTTTTCATCAGGCGAAATGCTTCGTCGGAATCGGTGATTGCGTCGCCTTCGTGGATTTCGATGTCGGCAATCTGACGTGACCAGGCGCGGTAGTTCTTCACCGGTTGATCGCAGTCGCAACCACCATCGGTGTCATCAATCGGGAGAGGCGATTCGTGCGACGCGTCAATCCGGCACCAGCGTTCGAGTGGTCGCTTCGTCTCGACCTTGGGGGCTGACTGAGCCAGTTTCCGTTGCGGAGTATCCTTGTAAAATTCCATCGTGTCACTGGGACAATGGATCACAAAGACACCGCGCGACCGAGCCGCCTTGACGACTTCGTTCATCCGGGGAGCCATCTCGCCCACACGTGCAGTGGAATTCGGACACCAGTGTTTGTCCCACATGTCACAAATGACAACGGCAGTCTTCTGCGGATCCCATTCGGTGGGAGTGGTCAACGTGTGATATCGCCCGGTTTCCGGAGCCACTTCGACTCGCTTACGCATTTTCAGCGTCATCGGCTTCGTGTCAGCTCCCTCCAAATCGAAGGATGATCCCTCCACGATCCCAGCCATCAATCCCATGACAAGCCAACACGTCCGAAATCTCATTGCACAGCTCCATTGTCCAAGGCACCTGAACATCAGAGTAGTTTGATTTGATTGAACGGGAATTGCCAGTAAGGAAGTCGGTCTTTCGACCTGACGCTCAGAAACTGTCATCCAAGGTCAGCGCGAGCAAGCCATGTGGCGAACATGAAGAGCATGTACAACTTCCCGACTGGGTGGCGCGGGCGATTGGGGGTGGCGGTGGCGCACTGGCTTTGCAGAAGCCCCCGAATGGAAAACGCAGTAGGGTGGGGAGAAGCTCGCTTCGAGCGCCGGCCCACCATCCTTGCTCGATTGGATTGGGTTGCCGATCTGGCAGTGGTGGGCCGGCGCGGCGAAGCGCCACTTGCCCCACCCTACTTTTGTGACTCACCCCATTGGGGGTTGGTCGAATTCGGGAATAACGGCTGCGAACTTCGAGTACGGACGACCAATCATCGATTGCCCGGAAGCTTGATGGTATTCGGAACGTGGTTTTCCGGAACGTTAAGATTCGCCAGGACGGATTTCAGCTTCGCTTCTTCCTCAGCGTTCACAGGAAGTGATGTATAGTGGAACGCGGGCAACAGTTTGTCCCAGACGACATTCAATTCAGCTTGCATGTCCTTGGTGTCAGCAGTGATAGCAATGACGGCATCTTGTTCCGGAAGAACAATGCAAAATTGACCAAACGCGCCGTCGCCTCTGTACGCCCCGTGCCGACAACGCCAGAACTGGAATCCATAACCCTGATCCCAGTCGCGTGCAGGATCACTGCCGTTGGAGACCTGCTTTGCGGTTGCCTGTTCGACCCATGACGCTGGAATCAAGGGCTTACCGTTCCACATCCCTTTTTGAAGATAAAGCTGCCCGAACTTGGCGATGTCTTCTGTGCGGACCTTCAAGCCAAACCCACCGGTGGAAATCCCCTGAGGACTGCTCATCCATTCGGGATTCTCAATTCCGAGTGGCTCAAACAGTTTTGGCTTCAGGTACTCCAGCACTGTTTTACCCGTGACCTTCTGAACGATAGCAGACTGCATGTAGGTTGCGGGAGTATTGTATTGAAAGTGAGCCCCCGGCTTATGAGGGACCGGATGAGCGAGGAAGGACTTCACCCACGATTCATCGGCAGTCAATTTTGGTTCTGTCTCGTGCCCGGTCGACATCGTCAGCAGATCTCGAACCCGCATCTGCTTCAACTTATCTGACGGCTTTTCGGGAGCCTCTTCTGGAAAGAATTTCAGCACGTGATCGTCGATACTCAGCTTTCCTTCGGCAACTGCCAGACCAACCGCTGTTGAACAAAAGCTCTTACTGAGCGAATGGAGAACATGCGGCTTGTCAGGAGATTCAGGCTTCCACCAGCCTTCTGCAATAACGTGACCATGCCGCACCAGCATGAAACTGTGCAGAGTGCCGATCTTGAGGTTGGCGGTCTCCACAAATTCGCGAATCGCCTGCGATGAAACCCCTTGTGATTCCGGCGAACTTCGCGGCAGTCGCTGTTCCTCTGCGGTAGAAATACGAGTGACGATCAGACTCAGCATGACAATGAAGAAAAGACGACGCATGTTCGGTGTGGCCTCATTCAGCAGTTGGTATTCAACTCGGTTGCGTTCGGCGACGGAATCGAATTGTCACTGTAACAGTGGTGGATGCGACTCGCAATTTGGACGCACTGCCTGGCTGGCGGTCTTCTGAGTGACCGGGCCGACACGAAAGTCGCAGTCCCGAAAGTGGCAGACTTTCTGGATGCGTCTGTTACTTCGCCACGAGTCGCCAGGCAAATCGGTCCAGTTTGACGTCGAGAGTCGAAAGACTTCTGTTGAAGGCGATTCGAAATTGTCTTTCGCCGGTCCTGTCACCTCCCCGCAGAGCCGTCGCCACCGACAATTTGATCCCTTCTTCCCCGGCATCGCACATGGCAATGACGAGCTTCAATTGAATCGGCGAAAGCGTTACCACGTGGCGGCAAACGCTTGGCCGATCAATTGTCATACGGGTCTCATCGATTGTCAGCCCGAGATAGGCTGCAACGACCTCTTCGACGATTGAAGGACAAATTCGATATGTCAGCGGGTTGAGTCCAAACAGGCCTGCGGAGACTCCCTGCGGCACGTCAACTTTCTGTTCTTCGATCAACCCCTCTGCGACAAAACGGGAAATGACCGCATTGACGAATGAGCCCTGTTCGGCCAACGCATCTCTCAATTGGTCCGTCGTGAACTCTTCACGGGCTCGCGTGAATCGCCTCGACAGGAATTGCCTGCTGGCCGCAATTGCCGACGCCAGGGTTGCATCAGGTTCAGACGAGTTCTTCAATAGTCTACTTTCCTCGATTTTCAGGTGGTCCGACGGTTCCCGGCTCGCGAGCCAGAATTCAGAATGGGTACAAACTCGCGGACTTCAAGGGCCGTTATCGTTTCTTTCAACCGATCGACGCAGGTCTGCGGCATAACGGTCGGTGGTCATCATACAGATACGATGGATCGACTGCTGCGGTAGTGCTCTTGCACTCGCGGTGGCAAACCGATTCACCACCCTGCAGTGCAGACAAGTCGATCACAAAAATCGCCGTGAGTCGAAATTGCCATCTCTCGGTGGCCTCGCGCAACCCTACAGGCCACTCGCTCATCATTATTTGAAATCTCAGGCTTATCCCAGCCAACCCCCATTGGCGTGAATCGTTTGTCCTGTGACATAACTCGCCAGATCACTGCACAAGAACAGGATGATGTTTGAAATCTCTTCCGGTTCGCCAAATCGACCGAGAGGGATCTGGGCGATCATGCCGGCTCGAACTTCTTCCGGGATTGTCTTTCCCATTTCGGTCAGGACCACGCCCGGAGCAACCGCATTGACGGTGATGCGACGGCGGGCGAGCTCCTTGCTTAAAACTTTGGTGAGAGCGATCACGCCAGCTTTTGCAGCCGAGTAATTCACCTGGCCGTAAAATCCAACGACTCCTGAAATCGAAGCCATGTTCACGATCCGCCCACCTTCAGCGAGTCGTTCGGATGCGGCGCGACAGACCTGAAACACTCCTGTCAGATTCGTGTCGATGACATCCTGCCATTCCTCGTCGGTCATCTTCTTAAGAGTCCTGTCGCGAATGATCGCCGCGTTGTTCACGACAATGTTGACGGGGCCGAAGCGTTGTTCGGCCTGGTCAAACATCCGGCGAATTTCTGCACTGTCGCGAACATCAGCCGCTAAAGCGATTGCTCGATCACCCAGCTTTGCTGCAGCTTCTTCCGCTCGGCGACGATTGCCCCCGGAGGCATCATCAAAAAAATTGATGACAACATTTGCACCGGCAGCGTGTAACACCGTTGCCGTGCATTGACCGAGTCCCTGTCCTGCCCCCGTGACAACTGCGGTCTTTCCTGAGAGATCAATCGTGATCATGCATGCTTCCTCAATCACGCGATTGGCTGATTCACGAATCGTTCGTGGTCTGCCAGTTCGGAGATTTTTTTCTTGAGAGTGCGTCGCAAAGCGGTCCACTGATGTGTCGCAGTCTTCATCAGGTCGGCAGCCTCGACGAGTTCAAACTTGTCGTCCGCGCTGGTCGCCATCGCTCGTTCTACTTCGAGAACCGCCGGAATCAGATGAATCCGAAGATGTTCGACACAGCCCTTGGCCAGGCGTTCAATTTCTTCGGACATCTGCCTGATGCAATTTCGGTCTTCGAGTCGCTCGTCTTCGCGCAATTCCCGAGTTTCGCCGACGGTCACGTTGCTGACAGTCGATTCGATCGCATTCAGGCGGCCAAATTGAGTATTCCGCCCCTTGGCAATCTCATGCTGCTGTTCCGCCTTTTCCAGTCCTGCACGTGCCTTCTCAAAGTCTGGCCTGATTTCCAGTGCCTTTTTGAAGTTGGTAATGGCCATCTGCATATTCCCCATGTCGACATAGACGTTTCCCAGATTCTGGTAGGCCTCAACCATTATGGGGTCGATCTTGAGTGCTTCCTTGTAGGCGGAAACGGCCATCGTGTTCTGTTTCAACTTTCGCTGAGCGATTCCAAGATTGTAAAACGATTCTGCACATTTCTTGTTGCGCTGAATCGCTTTTCTCAGGTATTCGCACGCTTTCATGTAGTCGCCAATCCGGTTGTGAATTGCCCCGAGATTGGTGTAGTACCGGCTCTCCATCGGTTGCAGCAATGTCAACTTCAAGAACTGATCGATTGCTGCCGGATAATCACCGCTTGCAAAGGCACAAGTCGCCAATCCCTCGTGCGCCTCACAACAGTCCGGATCAAGAGAGACAGCATCAGCAAATGCATTGCTGGCTCCGTCGTATTCACGACTTTTCATCAGCGCACGCCCTTGCTGGCAAAAGCGATCCACGTCTGGATTGGTCATGTCGCAATACTCTCGCTGGAAAATCAATGACAGGATTGCATCCGGTGGCAACCTCGTGTGGAGTATATCGATTCAATCCTCTGGCGGTCAAAACCAGTTTGAACTCCAAGCAAATGCCGACAGTCGAATCGTGGAAATCAGAGTACCAAGCTTGAGAATAAGAGACTTGTCTTCCTTGACAGGTCGAGCGGATTCGCGGTTTCATACCCTGCAGCCGCAGTTGAAAGGTGACTGATCTGTGGCTGATCGCCAGGATTTTTTGACGAGGTTGGATTTCAATCACATTCACTGGGAAACATTCCATGAGACGCTGGTGGGTTGTCGGCGGACTGTTGTTTGCGGCCGCATGCGGGGTCTGGATGAACTCGACCAAGAGTGTCACTGCTGGAGACAAAGCCGTGGAGCAAGCAGGTAAGCCTTTGCATTTACACGCTCGCACGCTCAAAGTCGTGAAGCAGGCAGATGGATCGACCACGGATGTCGTTGAAAATCGGGAAATGTTATGGGAACCCCGAAAGACAGCACTCGTGATTTGCGATATGTGGGACAACCACTGGTGCAAAGGTGCGGCCCGGCGCGTCGAAGAACTTGCGGTGCCGATGAACAAGGTGATCGCTGCCGCTCGCCAGCGTGGAGTCTTCATTATCCATGCCCCCAGCACAACCGTCGATTTTTACAAAGACACACCGCAGCGCAAGCGAGCTCAGGCGGCCAAATTCGTTAAGACTCCGGCCCCCCTGGCCACCGTCGAACGCTGGGGAACAGCCTGGTGCTATCCCGATCCCAAACGTGAATCGGAACTCCCGATTGACGACACCGACATGGGATGCGATTGCGAGATCAAGTGTAAGATCGAACCACCCTGGACTCGTCAGATCAAGACGCTCGACATCGGGGAGGAAGACGCCATCACCGATAACGGGCAGGAAACATTCAATCTGCTTGCAGAGCGAGGGATCGAGCACGTCATCATCATGGGTGTTCATCTGAATATGTGTGTCCTGGGTCGACCGTTTGCGATCCGACAACTGATTGCCCAGAAAAAGTCTGTGGTTCTGGTACGGGACATGACCGACACCATGTACAATTCGAAGATGAAACCGTTCGTCAATCATTTTGACGGAACCGATCTGGTGATCGGGCATGTGGAAAAGAACTGGTGCCCGACGATCCTGAGCACGGACTTTGTCGATGGAAAGCCGTTCCGATTTGCGGAAGACAAACGCCCTGCAAAGTAGAATTCCTGGAGAAGCTGGTGGTTCGAATCTTTTTGCCGTTGGCGCTGCTGAGTACGGTAACGTTGGTAATTACGCTCGCCTTGGGACTATCCATTGATGATCCGAAAGTTGCGACAAAAGCAGTACAGGCCGGGGTGCAGTATCACTTTCTGACGGCGCTTTCGGCCTTATGTTTTGCCACTCTGGTTCATGCGATCGTGCTGACCTATTTCATGGGGACCGGCCGCTGGATCGAAGAGACTTCCAACGCGTATCGCCTGCCTGCCAGTTTCTATCAACGAAACCAGCAGATTAAGTACCGCACGATCCCCGCCATGGTCGGAGCGTTTCTGCTGCTGCTCTTCACAGGTGCCTTGGGGGCGGCAGCGGATCCGGCATCCCCAATGCAGTCGACGGGTTGGCTGGGGCTGACACCGTCCACGTTGCACCTGATCTGCGCGATCACCGCACTCCTCATCAACGTAGCCGTCAACTACCTGGAATTCCTGGCCTTGGAACGGAACGGAGAGATTGTCGAGCAAGTCTTGAATGAGGTTCGACGAATTCGAGTCGAAAAGGGACTTGCGGTCTGACGTAAAACGAACGACGCGCAACGGTTCCAACGTTGTGGAAATACTGCGTGGAGGGGTAGCCGAGCAATGGTTCCGAAGTCGGGGTACTTTGAACATCGGGCATTGGAGTTTATGGATGTCTGAATCCGAGGTTGTAATTCGGCTCACTGTCCCGGAAGCTGTCGTCCTCGACGGATTGCTTCGCCGTTTTTCCGATACCGACCGGCTAACGATTGAAGATCAGGCCGAGCAGCGCGCACTTTGGAATCTGCAATGCTTGTTCGAGCGTGAAGGCGATCCATCGTGGCCATCGCTGGAGACTGCCCGATCGGCACTCCGTGACCAAAATGAAGATTGACCATGGCCGTTGAAGTCACTCAATGCGACAACTAGCTAAGGCTTCCGGAATACGTGTGGCATAATTACCCGGTATTGGTCTCAGTTGAACAACGTATTTCCGCTAAAACGAATTCAGCAGCATGGCCCGCCTCACGACGCGGTCATTGCAGGCATTCGCGATATCACATTACGAACCGTGCCGAATGAGGCCGCCATCTTGACCTACAGTCACTCGCGTAATCAAAGTATTGGTCTGTTCAGTGGAAGCCCGTCGTTCAACTCTGGCAAGTAACCGAATATCGCAATCCGGCGTTTTTGTGAAATCAAAGTCAACTGGGCGGCACCGATTTCGGGGACGTTCAGAAACAGTTCCAGGGGCCATTCAGGCGTTAAGAGTCAGGTTTGCGTGTGAAGACGTCATGAAAAGTCCGTTTTCCCTGAAAATCGAAGTCCGTGCCGGGCGTGTCATCGCCATCCTGGTGGCGATTCCGGTTGCTTTCCTTTGTCTCGTTCTCATTGTTGGCCTGGTGATTCGCTGCCTTGGGTACGAAGACAAGACTCTTCGAATCGGAATGTCCACGGAACGAGTACGTGAGATCCTGGGAGAGCCCGACAACATCGCCACTCTGGAACTGTCAGACGGCAAATTCCGCGAGGATTGGTGGTATTCACAAATACCTGTCAGCGAAACGTCGGACTTTCGTCAGTTGACGTTTGAGTCAAATCGACTGGTTTCAAACCATTCGAAAAACCATCTTCCCCGATGATGGACGCAATCCAGGCAGGAATTGAGCGTCATCGCATCGCTTCGGCTCGTCGCTGAGATTCACTGCAATCTCCTGTGCCGCCGTTGGTGTGAGAAAATATCCGAGTTTGCAATTCTTGGCAGAAGCAATTTGACACTCGGAAAACTCGACCTATCTTCTGGGTGTTGGGGGCAACTGACCAACGCGACTGAACGACGAATCGACCGATAGCGGTCACCACAATTTAATGTCAGTACCGTACAGCACTCGAGTCCGTAAGGAATCGAGGGTTTGAGCGCGGCAAGGAGGAGCTGGGAGCTTCGAGGGGACCTTGCCGCGCTTTTCTTATTTGTAACGTCCGTTCTGGCGGATCGACCCATGCAGAATCGTACCCCACATCTCGTCACTCGAATGACGCCCCCCGCAGCAATGCGTCGGGGGATCACGCTGGTCGAAACGGTCATCGCCATCTCGCTGACGACCTTCGCTGCTGGCGCTCTGCTCACCTCGCTCACGTCAACAATCCAGGTAGGCACCGATGCCTTGCATACCTCAATTGCCAATGGGTTGGCTGATCAGTTGATGGATGAGATTGCTTCCGTCAAATTTCCCTCGGCAACGAAAACAGCGACAGGCGTCGGTCGTACAGGCTTTGACGACATTGACGACTACAACGGCTACAGCGTCTCTCCACCGCGTGCACGGTCAGGAGCAGTCATCGGAACAGAAGACTCAGCGGGGACTCGTCCCGTTTCGTTTCGACCTGACCCACGTCTGTACAGTCGATACCGCCAGCAGGTCACCGTCGAAAACATCACCGAAAGTACGGGGACGTCTTGGAATACAGTCTCCACCGCAGCTCCCCTGCGTCGCGTCACTGTCACCATCTCGTACACGGATGCCCGAGGAGTCACCACTCCGTTAGCCAGTCAGATTCGAGTTTTCAGCAATGTTGCCGTTGCCCCGTGATGCTCATGATTGGCATTTCCTCGATCTCCACAAGCGGAGAATGCGAGTCAGCCCCTCTGCACAGTTCGGTCGGTGTCATCTGCGAACCGGCTTCACGCTGGTGGAACTCGTCATCTCGATGACAATCCTCAGTTTTACGACGATGGTCATCGGCGGACTGATGCTGGCGATCACTTCAGCATGGGACCATTCGACGTCACTCGAAGATTCACGTCGTCAGACTCAAGCTTCGCTCGCTCGTATCAAGTGGATGATCCAGCAGTCTGGGACATACAAAGTTGCTGGCCAGCCGACAACATTAGGGATCGCAATTGTCTCCATAATCTGCGGGAGCTATCATGCACCCACGCAACTCGTTGTCTGGAGTGGTGGTTCGAACGGCGGCATGAACGCTCAGGGATTGAAAACGCGATTGCCGTTGGCGAGTGAAATTGTCGTCTATACACCTGATCCCACAACTCCGTCGCGTCTGGTCGAAGTCACCTTTCCAGGAAATTTAACGAGTATCGATTTTCGATCGGCTGGATTTAATGCCGCGATTGCGTCCTTGATGCAAACGAACGGTCGCCAGTCGATTCTGCTCTGCGACCGATTGCATGTCACAATCGGGTCGGCCAGTGTTCCGAACGTCGGCAATATCCGATTTGAAATGACCACCAATCCGAGTGACAGCCAGATCGCAGCGGTCAGCGTCGGTTCTCAAGCATGGAATGATCTTCCGTGGGGCCAGGGGTTGGTAGGAGCAGACCGCGCCCTCAGAACGAGTAATGTTCGCATCGAGTTGCTACTCGACCCTAATCCGACGAAGCCATTAACCGATAACGGAACGTCAACCGCGTTACCTTTTCCAGCATCGATCAATCGCCAATATGTCTATCAACCCTGAACTTTTTGTAGCGGGCGTCGTTCGCATCCGAGCGAAACAGCAGCGGCGCGCCATGTGCGGGCTTCGTACCGCGCATTTGGTTGCGACAAATCGTCGTCGTGGGTTCAGCATGATCCTGGTGATGCTGGCGATTGGATTGAGTCTGGCGGTGACATTTGGATTCATGCGGACGCAGATTACGTCGCTGCAATCGACGCAAAACGACAGCCGAAATGACCTCGCACTGGAAGCAGCCAGAACAGGAATCTCGGGGGCGCTGCTGCGGATGCAATCCACGGCCTGGACCGGGATGAGCGACACTTACTCCAAGATTGTCCAGCAGGATGCGGCAAATCTGGTCAGTTGCTCCGCCACGTATAGTACGGTGACATCCGGGCAAGTGGCGGGAGTCTCGGATTCCGAGTTACCACTTCATGTTGCGATCACATCGGTCGGGACGTGGGTTTCACCGAGCAGTTCGACGACGAAGGTCACACGTACGATCAAAGCAATCGTACGTTTGGCACCGCGACTGCCCGGCCGAACGGCGCGAGCCGGGGATGTTTCGACCGCGACCGATCTGTCGACGAACTCGACCAGCTATTCAGCCACACTTCCCTACACACTGACAACGACCTCGTCGACGTCGACGTCGCTGAACTTTGATCCAGGGCTGCGAATCGAAGGTCCGGTCTGGCTGAGCCAGCGATTGGCATTGTTTAACAGTGCATCGTGGTCGAGTACGATCCGGGCGACTATGCTGACGGAAATTGGAAATCAATTCGGCGCGACAACCGCCACGAATATGATTCACCCCCATCCACTGACGGGGCCAGTCACATTCGGCACCGTTCCGACAAGTGCCATCCAGACAGACTTGGGGCGACTCAAGACAACCTGGGCGACGACTACACAGACGCCATCTGCAACTCCCCTGAGCACCAACAACTGGCTGAACTATCAGTTGTATGAAAAGGGGCCAGTTTACACCGCCGTTTCGCTGTCGAGTTCCATTTCAGGAACCACGCTGCAGCCAACCACGGCCAATCCCCTGGGAATTTTTGTTCGATCCGGAAATCTGGACGTCAATAGTCAGATCACGGTGATTGGCACACTGGTGGTTTCAGGGACAATTTCGATTTACGGGACGGGAACGACAATCACGGCCTACAACTGGCTTGCCAGCGGCGGAACGCCTGTCGTAAGCGGTGCCGACTCGTGGCCTCGTTTGCCGGCGATTGTTGCCAAAGCGATGAATCTCTCCAGCGGTGCTCAAACCGTCATTGAAGGGGCCGTGATGATCGACGGACAGATCTCAGGCGGAGGAGCAGACTACACGAATCCTTCGTATAACCAGCTCAACATTACCGGCAATGCAACGGCGATACCGTCACAGCAGCCCTACAGCACCGTCCAGCTGCAGGGGTCACCAGACTTGTCATCTGTTTCCGGCGGTCGTACATACGCCATCTGGCTGGCAAACGGGACGTCCGGACGCTGGTTTCCGATTCAGTCGGTGGACAATTCGGCCAAGACGCTGACGGTCATCGGTGAGATTCGCCAGGCGACGGTCGTCACATACAAGATCAACCTGAATCGCTCGAACTACGTTAACCTGAATGGTCCCGTGGTCGCTGGGAACGTGAACTTTGCCAGCGAATCAATGTGGGGAATCGCTTCGATCATCTGGACGAACACAACCGCCGATTGGAACACGACCAACGCGACATTGCTTTCGCTCAACAATCCTCGCATTTCATTTCCAGACTGGCTTTCCAATCCTGCCAATCTTTTCAACCAGGGTTGGTTTCTGCCATGGAATACAGCGATTTATGGTCTGCGAATGGAACCAACGACATCGATTCAACCCCTGCCGGGGATTCGCATCCTCTCGAATACACCGCTGTTTAAGCCGTATAGCAGTACCGGTACAGATTCAGCCGCATCGGGATACCGCTGGAAAATCATCGACTGGCGGGAGGATCTCTGATGTTCACAACGGCAGTTAACCAACAACGCGTTCGGCGCGGGTCTACCGATCTGGTTCGGCGCGGGGCTCCTGACCCCGCCGAAACCCCCGACCGCAGGTCTCCTCGTCCCTGTACGAAGCTCTCCTGTCGTAGATCCCGTCCCGATCGTCGCGGCTACACGCTGATCGAATTACTGACGGTCGTCACTGTCATCGGCATTCTGGCATCGATTGTTGTTCCCTCGATGAGCAATGGCACTTCAACCAGCCTCAAGGCTGCAGGACGTATTCTCGCCGCCGACCTGCGGCTCGCCTCAGACCTGTCGATGCAATACAACACGCAATACACCGTCACATTCAACGTCTCGACCAACCAGTACCAATTGACGCTTTCAGGGTCGGGCAATCCTCCTCCGCTGCAGAATCCGCAAGCTCCTCCCGGTACGGCCGCGGGTGTCTATGTCGTTTCCGTCGGACAAATCGATGGAACTGTTACAGACTCGCGAGGAGTTCGTCTGCTGGGGGCCAAACTTAAGACCTCGGGGCAATCTGTGACTAACATTTCATTTGGATCACTCGGCGGAACAGGTCCGTCGCGGACGGATGACACAGAGATCTGGCTGATTTATGGCCCCAACACGAATCCGATGTATCTGCGGCTGACCGTATCCGCCCTGACAGGTCAGGTCTGGATGGACCAGCCAACTCAATATCCCTCCTCATGAATTTGACCGTATTATCGAATCGCAACCATGCTGACACTCACCAGGAACAGACTCGCACCGCTTGGCCTGTCCGTCGGAAAAACGATGGCCAGTGTGATCCAATTAAGCGGAACATCAGCAGCGATTGATCTTCGGCTGGCAATCCAATCTCCACTACCGCAAGTGATCGGATCGACTCCTGAAGTTGCAGACCGGGCACTTACGGACGCTTTGCGAACGCTGGTGGCAGACCACCGATTGAAAGGTCGTCCGGTTGTTTCATGTCTCGGTTCCGACGAGATCATGGTCGAAACCGTGCGACTTCCCCTGCTACCACCCGCGGAGATCGCCAAGGCCGCACAATGGGAGGCTTCAGAACGGCTTTCACTTCCGATCGAACAGATGGAAGTTCGCTATCTGATCGCAGGTGAAGTCCGCCAGGAAAACACGACGAAGCAGGAGGTGATTTTGATCGCCTGCCCGCAGGAATTGATTCGTCGGCGGTTGAAGATTCTGGAATCCGCAGGATTGACCCCTGTCGGTTTGGACATCGAGCCCTGTGCCTTCTTGCGGAGTCTACAGCGGGCGCAGGGGACGCCAGATGCTGTCCGGACAGCCTACCTTTATTGCAGTGAAACCAGTGTGACAGTGATGTTTGCGGAAGGATCACGAGTTCTCTTCCTGAAATCGATTCCGATGGGGGGGCGTCAGTTTGACGATGCCGTTGCTCAGGCACTTGGTATCGAACTGGTCGATGCTCATCAGATGCGAGTTGACGTTTTTACCTCCCGGGCACTGGATGGCGAAAACGAAGTACACCGATCTATCATTGACGCATTACGGCCCTGTTTTGAAGCCATTATCGATGAGATGGAACTCTGCCTGCGATATCACAAAGTGACGTTTCGCGGTCGACCGCTAGATGGACTCGTCATGTCGGGCAGCGAGTCCGCTCCGTGGCTGGCCGAATACTTCAGCGAACGCGTCGGTTTGACATGCCGACCTGTCACTCCGCTGGATGGAATTCACGGAGCACCGTCGGCGGTTCAGAAGTCACCGGGACGCTGGGCGACTCCATTGGGCCTGGCCATGAAGCGATTGAATTCAGGTACTCATTGAAAGCGATTCTGTTCTCTGTTGACGACACAAACGATTATGAACGACATTGACTTCCTGCCATCCGATTATGTCTGCGTGCAAACCACGCGAACCAATAACAATTGGTTGCGGGGTTTATTCGTGGCCGTTTTGGGACTGATGGCCGTGGGGTGGGTCGCGCAGCAAAAGTCATTGAACGACCTGCGAGCCAAGCGGACGCACGCTCAAGAAAGTGTTCGGTCAATGCTGGCATCGCTCGATTCCAGTGAAAAACTACGAGCCGATCTGGATCGCGCTGATAATGCGGTCCGTATTCTTGACGGACTTCGAACCCAAGTTCCACCAACGCGCTGGTTGGGTTCGATTGTCGATGCGTTACCTTCACGATTGTCGCTCTTGGAGATCCATGCCGATATTGATGAAGGCGTTGACCCCGCAGCCCCTCGAGTCCCCCAGCAGGTCAACGCACCTGCCATTGACCCCGTTCGACTGGATATTGAACGTCTTTCCAAAGTGACTCCCCGTCGATCGGTCACGATATCCATTCGCGGTTCAGCACCTGACGATATTGAAGTTTCTCGATTCCTGACCGCCTTGCACCGAATCGATTACTTTGACCAGGTTCAATTGCTGTTTACCGATCAGCACGGCCAGGGAAGCCAGACCGCTCGCTCCTTTGCCATTCGATTGAAAACCAAATCGTTGAATCGACGGGCAACGGTAAAGACGGTTGACCAGCCTGTGGCCACGGCACCGCGTGATCTGCAGTAATTTCTTCGGACACAATTCGATTGGATCATTCATCGTGAAATTTCTCGCAAGACATGACTCGCTGATCGCGATCATTGGGACAGCCGTCCTGACCGCTGGATACTACTGGGGCGTAATACGTCCCGGCCGCGTTGCCACTGGCAACGTTCAGACGGAAATCTCACAGGCGCAGGCGAAAATGCATGAGGTTCCCGTTCTGTTGGCAGAGCAGACGCAGTTGCAGGCACGGTTGCAGCGTCAGCGAGAGCAGATCGAGCAGATGGAACAGGTCGTGCCAACCGATTCGCATGTCTCTGAAGTTCTTCACCAGGTCGCGAGCCTGGCGAGTCAATCGGGGCTGACGATTACGCGACTTGAGCCATTGCAAACCGTCGAATTTGCCTCGTACGCCTCACATCCATTTCATTTGGGATGTCGCGGAGCGTTCGACGATGTGGCTCGATTCGTGAAGGGACTGGAAGCACAACCTCGATTAGTCACTTTCGGAAAAGTCGACCTGATTCGAAGTACGGCGGGGACTGAAGGAACGGAGCGATTGATTCAGGCTAACATCGACTTCAGCGTATTTTCCCGCCAGTCAAAGTTCTAATGAGGCCAGTGCCCTCGACTAAATCCGAGCTACCGCTCGAGAACTAAAAGTGCCGCTCACGTTGATCACTCGCGGGTCTTAGCGAATTTATGAGTTCACTTCTTGAGTCTCTGACAGCCGTGTTCCGAAGTCGTGCGGCAGCAGCAACGAGACCAGGCTAAAGAGTCATCGCCCTTCAGCCTGGACTGTAGAAAGGCTACTGCGGAGCAATCGTTCCCGTTGGAGCACCGTCGGTTGTATTACCACCAATGCTGTTGTTCGTAAACGAAATTAACTTGCCTGAAATTACGGACTCAAGTCCGATGGCGTTCCCATCGACCATGCAATCTGAGAAACGTACGGTCGAATTGGCGTTCACGGACCGAATACCACTGGACTGATTTCTTGACACGGTACATTTGTGCAGATCAAAACTGAGCGGCCCTGCTGTTCCCACGGAAACAACACCGTGCGTGTCATTGCCAGAGAAGAAACAGTTCCGCGCAATTGTATTCGTATTGGCTTCAACGCGGATTCCGAATGTGTTTCGTGTCAGTTCAACGTTATTCAAGTAGGCGTTGACGCTGCCCCCGACGCCTGGTTGCAGAAAAATTCCGCCGCCATTCGCCCCATTAATGTTGTCCCGAATCACCGTATCTTTGACAAACAGCTTGAGTGGTACAGTGGGAGTCGCACTGATTCCCTTTTGCGCCTCATTGTAGATGGCACAATTATCAACATGCACCGTCCCGGCCTGAAGGATGTTGATGCCGTTGAGTCCTGTCCCCGCACCTGAAATGGAGATATTCCGAAGAACGACAATGTCGGTCGCCCCCGCGTTAATAACGACACCGTTCGTTCCGGAATTCAAAATTCCACCAGCATTGGGACCACCATCAATGGTGATTGCTTTCGTGATGGTGACGGAACCGAATCCTCCCGGATCGAGCGCATCGATTTCCCCACCGGCAGCTGTCTTTGAAATGGCACCTGCAAAGGTCTTGCAAGGGGCCGTGCGACTGCAGGGGTTTGCATCATCTCCGACACCGGAAACCCATGTGCGTGTTGCCTGAGCCGAGGCTACTGACGCCGAAAATACGGTCGCCAGGACCGCCATCGTCTGTACAATCTTTGACTTCAACATATTTCATCCTTTGGAATACGCGGACGGTCACGAATGACTGGTGTCGTGACACCACTCGCCAAACCCATTGGCCGGAATTAAGGTCGCGCTGCATTAGATCAAGACTCGCATTCGTTGTCGATGTACAAAAATGAGCGACTCAATAGTGGCTATGTTCACGTACGTTCACGTGCTGTAGGAACTTTCGGGCCTCCGTTAAGTTTGTTAAACTCGCCGCGTCAACGATTACTACTCGTTGTTTTCGTTGACTACCCGTTCCGTCAAAAGCAAGGCCAGACGCATGAGGCTGCTCGTTAATCGCGTTTTTCGCGTTGTCGTGGCGTCGCTGCTTACTGCGACGCTGTCACAGGTGGTCGGTGCAGACGATGACATTGTGCCCAAAGAGGTTGTTCGCCCGTTTTCGTATCCTGACATGGGACAGTTTACGACCTGGCTCAAAAAGACGGAACATGACGATCCAGACAAGGTGTTTCGACTCGAAAATGGTGTCTTGCGATGTGGCGACGAGGATATGGGATACGTCGCAACGAAACAGTCGTACCGTGATTATCATTTGTCCGTCGAATACAAATGGGGGCGAAAGAATCCAACCGACAAGTACGTTCGCAACTCTGGCATCCTGCTGAATGGAGTTGGCCCGGACGGATCGCAAAGTGGTGCCTGGATGACTTCGATCGAATGTCAACTCGCCCAGGGCTGTGAAGGGGACTTGATCCTGATTCGCGGCAAGACCGCTGAAGGCCAGCCGTTTCCCGCGACGATCACGAGTCACGTGACCAATGGACCCGATGGCAAACCTCGATGGAATGAAACGGGCACAAAAACCGTCTATTCTGGCCGCCAATTCTGGTGGTCAAAGCACCAGCCGGGTTTTAAGGAACTGATTGATACCTGGGGAGATAACGATGTTGCCAGCCCTTTGGGGGAATGGACAAAAGTCGAATGTCTGTGCCATCAGGGACGAATCACGATTAAAGTCAACGGGGTTGTCGTCAATGAGTGCTTCGATGTCCAACCCGCCTCGGGAAAAATCCTCTTGCAGTCCGAAGGACACGAAGTCTTTTTTCGAAATATGGAAATCCGCCCGTTCAAGTCCAATGCTCCGTAGAGTCCACAATCACAGGAACGCTGTATGACTCGCTTTCAACCGAGTGATCTCCCGCAAGACCCGCCTGCTTCAAACGATTCGTCGCGCCGCACATTCCTGAAGGCGACTGCGACGGTCGGTGGGACAATTGCCGCCATGTCCGGCCTGAATCCCGTGGTCCATGCGTCAGGTGACGATACCTTACGAGTTGGCTTGATCGGTTGTGGTGGGCGTGGAACCGGGGCTGCTTCACAGGCACTGATGGCAGATACGCGTGTCAAACTGACAGCAATGGGCGATCTTTTTGAAGATCAACTGCAACTGAGCCTGAAGACGTTGAATGAAGCTCGAAATCTCGACACAAAAATCGACGTCCCCAGGGAACGGCAGTTCGTTGGATTCGACGCCTATAAGCAGGTTCTGGCGAGTGGAGTCGATGTCGTTCTGCTGACGACACCACCACACTTCCGACCACTTCACCTGCAAGCCGCGGTTGAGGCTGGCAAGCATGTGTTTGCAGAAAAGCCGTGCGCAGTCGACGCCCCTGGCGTCCATTCAGTTCTGCGCAGTTGTGCAGAAGCCCGTCGCAAAGGTCTCGCCGTTGTCTCAGGACTCTGTCTGCGCTACCACCAACCCTATGTGGAAGCAGTCCGGAGAATCCATGACGGTGCGATCGGTGATGTGCGGACGATGATTGCTAACGACTATCGGGGCGGTGTCTGGATCAAGCCGCGCCAACCCGACTGGACCGATATGCATTGGCAGACTCGCAACTGGTACTACTTCACCTGGCTCTCGGGCGACTTCAACGTCGAGCAGCATGTCCACAATCTGGACGTCTGTGCGTGGGCCATGGGTGACAAGTACCCAGAGAAAGCGGTCGGTATGGGGGGACGGGAAGTTCGTAAAGGCCCTGAATACGGCAATATCTTCGACCACCATGCCGTCGTGTATGAATATGCTTCCGGTGCGAGGCTGATCAGCAATACGCGCCAGATGAAGGGCTGCAAGAACGACATCAGCGTTCATATGCTGGGGACCGGCGGAACTGCCACACTCACCGAACGGAAGAACGGGGTGAAAATCTCGGCCAAGGACGAATGGGTCTTCCGCGACGAAGCAAAGAACCTGTATCAAGTTGAGCATGATGAATTGTTCGCCAGCATCCGCTCCGGTAAGCCCATCAACAATGGCGAGTACATGGCCAAGAGCAGCCTGCTGGCGATCATGGGACGCATGGCGACCTACACAGGACAAGAAATCACCTGGGACATGGCCTGGAACTCCCGAGAAGATCTGACCCCGCCTCGGTACGAATGGGGTGAAATCCCCGCTCCACCGGTTGCCGTCCCGGGTTCAACGAAGTTTGCGTAACAGTGTTTCACCAAGAGCCATTGCAGTTGGGAGTTTGTGACCATGAAGCCAAAGCTATCACCGGAAGTGACGCGGCGTGACTTTATCGTCACGACAGCCGCACTGGCGGGCCTCGCGTCATCGTTAACTCCGCCGACCGGCTTGAATGGTGCAGAGGATGCGAAGGCGAAGAACGGTGACAGGAAACCGTCCCTGTTCCAACATGCCTGCATGACTCTCCCTTATAGCAGCTTTCCATTGGAGCGGGCCCTGACGGGAATCAAGAGCGCCGGGTACCAGCATGTTGCATGGGGGGTGAAGCATCGGGAAGCCAACGGAGAAAATGTCCCCGTTGTCGCAGAAGATGCCTCGCCTGACTTTGCAAAAGAACTGGCCAAGCGATGTCGCGGCATCGGCCTGGAACCGGTCATGATGTTTTCGACGATCTATCCTGAACGCGCTCGAGGCTTGGAAGTCTTGACACGCCGCATCCAGCAAGCCGCTGCCGCAGGCATCGGGCAGGTCTTAACGTTCGGACATACGCAAGGGGGTAATCGAGCGGTCTGGATTGAACGATTCAAAGCGCTTGGTCCAATCGCCCGTGACAACAACGTGACTCTGGTCGTCAAACAGCACGGTGGTTCCACCGGGACCGGAGAAGCGTGTGCTGAAATCATCCGCGAAGTGAACGATGCTGGCATCAAGGTGAACTACGACGCGGGTAACGTCATGGATTACCTTGACCTCGACCCGATTCCAGACATTAAGAAATGTGCGGCCGAGATTCGTAGCTTCTGTGTGAAGGATCACCGCAACTGGCCGAAAGATCAGGACTGCGGACCAGGATTTGGCGAGATCGATCACTACCGCCTCCTTGAACCGGTCGCCTTTACGGGACTGACCATGCCATTGGCCTATGAGAACATCTTTGCACCACTTGTTCCTCGCCCTGCAAAACCTGAAGAAATCGATGCCTTGGCTCGACGTGCTCGTGAATTCCTCGAAGTCATTATCGCTGGTTTGCAGACAGCGTAATCCATGGTTCCAGCATCGGTTTGGCGACGCGCGAACGTCTTTCTGCTAACCCAACCGCTAGCAGAAAGACGGTCCCTGGGCAATGTGGCACATCTTTGCAGGCTAACAGCGAAGCATTTTCTACCAAACAAAGTCCATGAACTTTCGCGGCGAGTCAATTCCGTGCTGCCGCCCAATTTAATCCGTCGAGAATTCCGTTTTTTAGACTAGCGTACGGATACTCGCCATCGCTAGTCTCAATGTGTCGGATCAAAAACAGACACCAGCCGCACCTGAGAGGGACGTTGACGATGACTTCGGAATCGGCGAAACAACAACGTAAAGACTTGCTGCAGAAGATCAAGAATCATCCCCGCGGACTGGAAGACATTCTTGCGGACGAAAATATCAGGCAAGCACTCGTTAAGGACGCTGAGTCCGACGACGCTGTGATCCCCAAGGAAATTTTGGGGGATTATCTGCGGATGGCTGAGGTCGTTCGCGAAGCAAAGAAGTCCCCAGGTCGGTTCCGGGCTGCTGGTGGGCCGCCGGTTGTAATTGTTCCTGGTTTTCTGGGAAGTGCCCTGACAGACACGTTTGGAGACAATGGACTAATCTGGATCGACCCGATGCTGGTGACTGATGGTAGCCAATTATCGGCCCTGAAACTGGCTACTTGGGGTACCTCGCCTGAACGAGATTCGACCGGTGGCGTCCGTGTCGATCCGTCTGGCGTTGTCCCCATCGCTTACGATCTATTGCGTTGGAGGCTGACACTTTCCGGTTATGACGTTTCGTTTTTTCCGTTCGATTGGCGTAAGAATCTCGAAGAGAGTGCGCAGCGGTTCGTCATACAAATCCGTTCGGTCTCAGCAAGTTCTGGTGGTCAAAAAGTGCGGGTCATTGCCCATTCCCAAGGGTCGTTGGTCGCTCGGAGAGCTCTACAAATCCTGGGAAAGTCCGAGGCCGATCAATTGGTCGACATGCTATTATTGCTGGGGCCTGCGTCAGCTGGGACATATACAGCAGCTATGGCCATTTCGGGTGGACATGACAAGATTCAACTCTTCCAGCGTTGGGCCATTGATGCACCACCTGACGTTGCGCAGATTTTTCAGTCAATGTCGGGGCTCTATCAATTGCTACCTTGGGATCTGAATGACACAGCGAACGGCTTGAAGGATAACGAACTAAGGAATCCGACATTCTGGCAGTCTGGTGTCGATCGTGCTCGTCTGACAGTTCTGTATGGTTGGGCAAGCAATATTGACACCAGTTTTTTTAATGCCCGTATCCGAATTATTCTGGGTGAAGACAATCAAACGGCATCCGCCGTCGAGTTCAAGGGGGGGAAATTAACGGAAAAGGCTTGGGACACGGGCGATGGTGTTGTTCTCGATCGACGGGCAAAGCTGACGGGAGTCAAGACATACAAAGCCAAGGGGGCCAAGCACGCCTGGATGGCAGCCGCGTTCAATGTTACGAGCGCAGTGCTCAAGATTTTCAATGGAATCGAACCGGGTATCGGTCGAGGCGTGGACAGTTCAAAAGATCTTGTTGTCGATATTCCTCAAGAGCATTTTAAGTCGGCCAAGCATGCTCGTCGCATTGCGGTAGCACCTAAAGCCGTTGGCGTGGTGGCCCTGCCAGGCACGAGCGAACCGGACGTTGCCGAACATTCGGTTTTGCGACGCATTCCTGACGCACCGTACGTACGGCGGTTGCGAGTTTTTAGTCTTGACCCGCTACTGATGTCCGATCCCGAAACCGCCAGTTACGGAACAATGGAAGTGGAGATTCCCTGGGAAGGACCGGGGCAATCGGCTATTTTACCCGGTGAACTGCGTCCCGGTCCCGTGGGAGAATACGTAGAAGTTGTCGATGTCGATCCTCAAAGCGGTCGATTCTACTATCCGATCGACCTCAACCATCCGCACGTACTGGCCGAAAGCGGGTTGGCGCCGTCAGAGACAAACCCACAATTTCATCAGCAGATGGTATATGCAGTCTCAATGGCGACCATCCGGACGTTTGAACGGGCACTCGGGCGGGTTGCTCACTGGTCTCCGCGATGGGTTCGAGATGAACAAGGTCTTCGCAAGAGATATGTCCAGCGGTTGCGTATCTACCGCATGCGATGCGTCAGCGCAATGCATACTATGACCCAGACAGAAAGGCCTTGCTGTTTGGATATTTCCCCTCAGGTTCTTCATTAGGATCGCGAGTGCAGCCCGGGGCAACGGTCTTTACATGTGTCTCGTTTGATGTTGTAGCACATGAGACTACGCACGCCCTGCTGGATGGGCTGCATCGGTATTTCAATACTCCGAGCAATCGTGACGTCTTCGCGTTTCATGAAGCGTTTTCA
>JBAWWJ010000002.1:0-100777 GCA_037146815.1 Planctomycetota bacterium | reverse complement strand
CAGACACGCGACCGCCGCCGTCGTCAGAAGTGTTCCGTATTTCTGACTCCTCACCCAAGCAACACAACGCCAAGGGAGTACCGGCAGTACGGTAACAGTGTGTCGGCATGTCCTCAGGACGTTGCTGCAGTCCACCCTAATCCATAGAATCCACATTGAACAGCGAGGGAGAAAAAGCAACTTATGAGTCGACCAGCAATCTCGATCGATCATCGCATTCCGATCATCTCGGCACGCATGTTCGCCGGTCGCTATGCAGATCATCCCGTTGATGTCAGTGATCCCCGGTTTCAGGAACCGATGGTTCCACTGACATCGGTGGGTGTGGCGTTTGAGAATTATTTTGGCAGAACGGATGGAGCGAATCCGCCCTATGGCATTGCCATTCCGGGGAGTCCTCTAGAAATCTGGCTGCGGAAAACCGTGGCCGAAAAACTGGCTGCGGTCAATGTTCGCCTGCGGTCCTGGCAGGCAGAAGTGTTTGTGCTCGATGGATACCGGCCCATGGAATGCCAGCGTAATCTATGGACGTTCTTCCTGGCAAAAGCCAAAGAATCCGATCCCGCCGCGACGGAACAGGAATGCCGTGCCTACGCAATGCAGTACGTTGTCGATCCCGCCAGATTCGATGAGAAGGACTCCAGAACATGGCCTGCACACTCGACAGGAGCCGCCGTTGACCTGACTCTGAGAGACTCGTTGACGGGTGAATTGCTGGACATGGGCGCCCGATTTGAAGAATTGATCGACGCCAGGGTGACCGACTACTTTGAGCGACAACTGGCAAGCGGAATCATCAGTGAAACCGATGTTCGTCTCCAGAATCGACGTTTACTGCATTGGGCAATGACATCCGAAGGTCTGCTGAATGAAACGGCCAGTGTCTTCTGGCACTACGACTATGGCAATCAGAACTACATCCGGGCCTGCCGCGCACTTCTTCCGGAATCTCCGCGAACGGCTTGGTACGGATACATAGCTCCACCCAACTGATTCTTGTTCGAAAGGTGTTTATCGAAAACCTCTGTTTGCTTCGGAAGTGATTCCCGCGCAAGCGGGAATTCATGCGGATGCAGTGAGATATTGCACGATCTTTTCGATCTGATCCAATTCGTAAGCATTCGACAGTGTCTCCAGCATTGACTTCGTCGCCAAAACATGGAATCTGGTAGGCGGCTAACGATTTGTGGCGACTGTCAGGTCACCATGACGCCTGATACACATTTTGAGTTCACACCTACTGGAGAAACTGATGATTCGCAACGTGTTCGTACTTTCGCTGCTCACGATGTCCGCTGCGGTATTTGCCGCCGACGCTCCCCCGGAAGCCGCCGATATGAAAGTCATTTTCAACGGCAAAGACTTGACCGGTTGGGACGGTGACCCGCGGTTGTGGAGTGTGAAGGATGGCGTGATCCATGGGGAAACCACTAAAGAAAACGTTGCTAAGGGAAACACATTCATCATCTGGAAGGATGGAACAACCAGGGATTTTGAACTTCGTCTATCGTTCCGCTGTAACGCCACCAACAACTCGGGAATTCAATACCGTTCGAAGCACATCACCGAGAAAGTCAGCAACAACTGGGTAGTTCGTGGCTACCAGCACGAGATTCGAAACGAAGTCAAGTTCCCGAACATCTCGGCCTTCATCTACGACGAAGGGGGCAAGCGAGGTCGGATCTGCATGGTGGGTGAGCAAGCCACCTGGGAAGCTGACGGAAAGAAGATCGTCAAATCAGACCTGATCGATCAGGCTGGTTGGGAGAAGCTCTTCAAGCTGAATGAATGGAATGACGTCGTGATCATCGGCAAGGGAAACCACATCCAGCACTACATGAATGGCAAACTGGTCTTGGACTTCACAGACAACCACCCGGATCTGGCCCTGAAAGACGGGATTCTGGCCCTGCAACTGCACGCCGGCGCACCGATGTGGGTCGAATACAAGAACATCCGGATTCGCGAGATCAAGTGAGGTGAACTGACACCGCATCCGCAGCTACTGTCAGACAAAAGCAAAAATGAGGCACAGAGCTTTTCTCTGTGCCTCAGTGTTTCCAAGGCTTTCACACGAGTTCTGGCAGTGGGTTCCAGCCGTCGACCAGATGATGTGGTCGGCCAGCGAAGTCTCGCAGATAGATCGACATGGGGTCGATTCCCATGTGTCGGTAGAGCGATGCATGAACTTCGCCAAAGTGAACGGGGCGATCAGCGATGCGAGCTCCTTCTCTGTCGGTGGAACCGATCACCTGACCGGTGCGGAATCCCCCACCTGCGATTAATGCTCCGCCGACTTGTGGCCAGTGATCGCGGCCTGCGTCTGGATTGATACGCGGAGTTCTGCCGAATTCGCCCCAGGCGACAACGGCCACATCCTTGTCCATTCCTCGTTCATGCAGGTCTGTGACGAGCGCATGAATCCCCCGATCAAACATCGGGAAGTGAGTGTTCTTGCATTCGCTGAAGTTCTGGCTGTGGAAGTCCCAGCGGCCGAAATTCAGCGTCACGACGCGCGCCCCCGCTTCGACAAGTCGCCGTGCCATCAGGAATTGCTCCAGATTTCTTGGAGCACCATCGCCGTAGTTGTTGGGGTCACCTTTGCCGTACCGTTCGCGAATCGCCGGATCTTCCTTCGACAGATCCAGGGCTTCAACCAGCCGACTGGAGGTGAGGATCTCCAGAGCCTGGCGATTGAGAGAATCGCAGCCTTCCATCATTCCGCTGGCATCGGCGTCACGCCGGAAACCATCGAAGCTCGTCAGCAACCGTCTGCGATCAGAAAGACGCCCAACGTCGATTCCGTTCAGTGTCATGTCGTCACGAGCGGGGCCCGAAGGTCGAAACGCTGCATGAGCCACACCGAGGAATCCGGGATGCCCTGGCGATCCATAAGGTGGGTGTCCAGCGTTGGGGGCTAAACCGAAGAACGGTGGTACCGACTTGTTGACTGGACCCTGAACTTTGGAAATCGTCGAACCGATCGAAGGCCAGCCGCCGGGTGGCTGCCCCTGCACTTTGCGGCCGGTATAACAGATGAAGGAATCGTGGTCGCCAGTTGGTGAACCGTAAACAGATCGCACTGGGACGACCTTGTCCATGATCGAGGCAATTTTCGGCAGATGTTCGCAGATCTGGATGCCCGGAACGGATGTCTCAATCGGCTTGAATTCGCCGCGGATTTCGGAAGGAGCGTCCATCTTCAAATCGTACATATCCTGGTGCGGCGGAGCACCGACCATGTAGATCATGATGATGGCTTTGTGTGACTTCTGAATTCCCGCAGCCTGTTCCGCTCGCAGCAACTGAGGCAGTGTCAGGCCTCCCATCCCCAGAGCCCCGATTCGCAACGCATCGCGCCGACTGATTCCGTCACACAAACGGTGGGACATCCCGGAAATATTCAGCATCGTGCAGATCCTTCAAGGCGAAAAACGGCGTGTGGGACGAAGAGAAGGTCGGGCGGCGGGATGGTCACGGGACCATTTCAACGGAAGGTAGCTTCGGCGGCAAACACGTCAGAGACTCATCAGGCAGAATTGATCCTAATCCAAAATCGGCTGAGAGGCCAAGTCTGAAACAGGTTTCGTCGCTGAAAAACGAGGAATTACTGACCGCTTGCAGGGGAAAACGGTCAGATCAGTTCCTGAATCGGTGCCCCACGATAAAGAACCGGAACCGGGCGACCTTCATGCAGGAAAATTCGATCGGTCGGAACACCCAGTTGGCGATAGATCGTGGCCAGCACATCGTTGTAATGGATTGGCCGATCCTGAGGGATTTCGGCGCGCGGGTTACTCGTTCCCAAGACCAGACCTGACTTCAAGCCACCTCCAGCGAGTACGACCGAAAAGACATCGCTCCAGTGGTCTCGACCGGCATCCTTGTTGATCTTTGGCGTCCGTCCAAACTCGGAGACGATGGCGACCAGTGTGGAGTCGAGCAGACCTCGCTCTGTCAGATCATCGAGCAGGGTCGATACCGCCTGGTCGAATCGAGGCAGCAGCGTGTTCTTCATCGAAGCAAAGTTACCAACGTGAGTGTCCCAGTCCTGATTGTCCGAAAAGTTGACAAGCGTGAACGGGACCCCGGCTTCGGCCAGTCGGCGTGCCAGCAAAGTGCGCTGACCGATCTTGTTGCTGCCATAGCGAAGCCGGGTTGTGGTCGATTCCTGAGAAAGATCAAAGGCGTCTCGCGTGACCGGATGACTGACCATTTCCAGTGCTGTGCTTCGGAACTGGTCGATTCCCGTCATGGTCCCGCTGGCATCCGACGATCGTGCGATGGTGTCCAGACGCTGTAACAATCCCTGGCGATCCTGAAACCGGCCGGGATCGATTGCTGGAGACATCACCAGATACGGTGGAAGTTCGTAGGGGGTCGTGGCATCGACCGGTACTACACCTGACTCAAATGGGTCATACGCCATTCCCAGGAAATGGGCACCAGCGTAACGAACGCGATCCCCCAACTGACCTTTGTCCGGCACACAGACATAGGCAGGCAACCCCGGTCGATTGGGGCCGCGCAGTTTGGCAACGAAGGAACCGACCGAAGGTTGGTTATTGCGGTTCTTTGTCGTGACATTCGCGCCGGGGTAATCGTAGCCCGTCAGCACCCAATGAATGGCTGCTTCATGGCTCGGCGTTCCGTGGTGGACACTTCGCAGAACATTGAATAGACCGGTCTGAGTGGCGAGTCGCGGAAGGTGCTCGCACACGCGATAGTCAGGCGTCGCGGTGGCGATACTCTCGAATTCCCCACGATATTCGCTGGGGGCTGCCGGTTTCATGTCCCAGGTATCGAGCTGCGAACACCCCCCCTGAAGGAATATGACGATTGCTCGCTTGGCCGGAGCGTTTGGCGTCGCAGTTACCGCCGAAGCACCTTCGAGCGATCTTGAACCAGCCGCAAGACTGCCGACCGCGACTCCACTGGCCTGCAGGAATTGACGACGAAGGACCCGGGCAGGCGAGAAATCGTGTCCGTTGATCGGCATGAAATATCCTCAGGCAACTACAGCCGCGACCCTGAATCGAACTGAAAATCAGAGACTTCCAATTCGCATACTACCTTTGTCGGCGGGCGAACAGCAAGGCGATTACTTATGTTTGCCGAAGGACGTTTGCCGGGTCTGTCACGCCCAAAACCAGCTCAAGATACGACCGGCGTTCAGGTTCCGGCAATTTCAGGTGTGCCGCCAGGTTCAGAATCGCGTCACGAGCCGCAGCCCGGCCTGCGTCGTCAACGACCAGTTCAATTTCCAGAAAAGTCCCGATTGTCGGAACGACATCCAAAGCCAGTTCGTATTTCTGGTCCTGCCAGACGACAGACCACGGAGTGCGATTTTTCCGGACTTCTTGAACGGGTCGAAAACCCATCAGGGTCAGCATTTGTGACATTTGCGAGGGAACTTCTGGTCCGTCGACAATCGGGATTTCAATCTCATGCCGCATCTTCGTTTCTCGATCCAGAACCGGGCCTTTATAGGTGAGACAGTTGGTTTTTCCCGCCGAGCGAATCCGAAACGCTTCGTTCGTCGCCCGGAAATCGCGAACCGGGTGATTAAAGTAGCAATCGATCTGCTCGACGGGTGAGTCGGCAATGGCACCCATGGCCACCAGACGGGACTGCATCTCGCCGGGATCTGCGAGCGGAAATTTCAGTTCGACTTCATAGAGCATTGCAGGGACCTTGCAGGAGAACACGAGGAACGGCAAGGGATTGTGAAGTAAAACACCTCTTGCCGTAAAGGGGCCCGACGACCTATCGTTCCCAATGGACTGGTGCCAATTGGTATCAAGACAGGACTACGAATTCGGGGGAATGATCATGTTTCTAAGATTTCACAAGGCGATTCTGGCGTTGGTGACGGTGGTGAGTTGCGTGGCGGGAACTGAAGCACAGGCTGATCCGCGAGTCCGATTCGGGGTCACATTCGGAAGTGGCGGGGTCCGCGTGGGAGTTGGCAACGGTCCAATCTACGGACCAGGCTATTATGGGCCTGGTTATGGGTCCGGGTACTACGGGCCTGAGTATGGCTACGGATATCGTCCTGCCCCGGTCTACGTTCCTCAGCCTGTCTATGTCCAGCCACAACCGGTCTACGTTCAGCCCCGGCCTGTCTACACGCAACCCCAGTATTCAACGATCCCTGCCGGTCCCACTCCACTTGCAGATGGCGGCGAAATCCTGCTGTTCAGTCCGAGCACCAACACAGGCAACATTCGCTACACGCTGAATGGTCAACCGTACACAATGCCACCGGGGACCAAGCAGCGGTTTACCAATGATCGTACCTGGACAATTCAATTCGAATCCGCGCCGGGACAAACGATGACCTACACGCTTTCAGCCGACCGGTACAAGTTCACATCGACGGAATCAGGAGTTGGACTGTTCCAGACACAGGATCTGCCGGAAGTGGCTCAACCAGGCTTGCCACCGGCACCGATTCCGAACCCACCAGAACCGCCAGCGCTGAAGACGAGTCCGTGATAGTGGGGCGGCGGTCGCTATGGGAATGATGGGAAGAATGGGATTTATGGGGTTGTTTTTGAAGCATTTTTCACATACTTCCCATTATTCCTATCGATTTCAAGCTGGCGAAACCTTCACTGCCGCGATGTGCGAGCAGAGCCCATGAAGCCGCTCCCAGGTGAAAATTCCCGATCCGTGGCCATCGCTCCAGACAACTTTCAGCGCATAGTTGCCGGAATAGCCGAGTTCGATGGGATGGATATCATCGGGAATGGAATCTGGCTGAATCATCCGTTCGCCGGTGATTTCATGAATACATTGTGCACACGGACATTCGACACGCACCAGTTTGAACGGCAGACGGAAAACACTGCCATCAGACCAGGTGATCTCCAGCATTCGAACATCTTTGAGAGCTCGGAGAGATTTGGGGGCGAGGGCCATATTTCAACAAATCCAATTAGTTTTCGGGTGAAGAAAGAGGAGGAGACCTTCGGTCGTTCGTTTCGGCGGGGTCGGGAGACCCGCGCCTAATGATGACCTGACGTTGGAAATATCCCAACACACGATTCGTTTTCACTTTTTGCGGTAGACCTTACGCCAGGATTTCCATTCATCCCGGCACGAATTTACCATCGTTTGTGCAGCATCTTCCAGCCAGTTGGATTCCTGCGCATCGAGCCACTGCAGGATGGAATCACGGGCATCTCTCGAACCGCAGTGGACGTTGGCGGTCTCGGCGCCCATCGATTCGAACATCAGTTGTTCATCGTCGATATTGTCCAATTGTTCCAGTTCAATCCGTGAACATCGTGGGGCCAGCCGACGGACGATCCAAGCGCCGTCGACTCTCAGAAACGGATCGTGACACCGCGTAGCCCGTGACAGCAGTTCTTCCACGCGCGAGGGACTCGGGCGGCCCGTATCCAGCATCGCCGTCGCTGGTGGAGTTATCGCCTTGGCCTCACGTGCTAACCACCCCCCCATCACATTTGCCAGGGCCACAAACCGGGGCTTGCCGAGGCTTCCCATACCGACTTTCGTTCGTGAACGAATTTCGAAGTGGACATCATTCCCTAGCAGGTCTCGATTCAGGGCGGTGACCACGTCTGCAGGAACATGCGGAATCGGTTCTTTCAGAAGTTCCGTCAGCTTCTTCCAGAAGTGAACTGGATCGCGGTCGGCATTCGTCGCCAGTTGTCGCAGATCCAGATTTTCTTCTTCCAGAACGAAGGGTTCACCACCTCGTTCGAGTTGCACAACGTAACCTGACACGATCGCTCGGCAGGTTTTCTTGACGCTCAATCCAAATTCCGCCCCGTTAGCCCCAAGAATCGCACTGGCTGCCAGTCGTACCAGATCGTTCGAAAACGGGAGGTCATCCGCTTCGTCGAAGTCATTGATCCCCCAGACGAGTCGACCGTCGCGATCTCGCCATGTCCCGAAGTTTTCGACATGCAGATCACCGACCGCCAGGACCTGCGGAGCCGTTGCCACTTCCGGACAAAGTTCGGGCCAGACCTCTGCCCAGCGGTAGTACGTTCCGCGAAAGAACGGAAACGAACTGTTCTTGTCGGCCATTTGAGAATGCTTGTATTCCAGCTCTTTCTCTTGCAGAGCAACCTGTTCGCGCAGCCATGTTTCGTAGCGTGTCGTTGCATCGACAAAATCAGTTCTCACGACATTCCTCCACCTGCTAAATCGCATCTCGCCTGAAGTGCAATCTGCGATCAGGATTCCGTTAGCCAACGCTCTAGGCGACATGGTAACAATCTGGAGCGATTAATGACGTCACTGATCTGACATCGTCCGCCTGGTTTGGTAGATTGGAGTTCATTGATCCGTCGTTCTTCGGAGATCAGTATGAGACGGTTGGTTGTCGTGTTGGGAATCCTGGGGGCAGTCGTTCCGCAGATCTGTCCTGCTGCCGATGTCGTTTCCGTTGATCGTCAGGCTGCCACAGAGTTCTTCGAAAAGAAGATCCGACCGTTGCTTATCCAACGCTGCGACGAATGCCACTCGACGAAAAAGTCTGACGAAAGCGGGCATCTCGCTCTCGACAACCGAGCGGGATTGCTTTCAGGAGGGACGCGAGGTCCAGTGCTGGTTGCAAATAAGCCCGACGAAAGCCTGTTGATCAAAGCCATCCGCTACCTCGACCCTCAATTGCAGATGCCTCCCGAGGGAAAGCTTCCCGATGCTGAAATTGAGTTGTTGTCCAAGTGGGTGCGCGACGGGGCTTTTGTTCCCGATTACGGCACTGATGTCGCCCGAAAGTCGAAAGAGATCGATTGGACTGCCGCGCGTCAGTTCTGGTCCTTTCGCCCGCTGGCCCGCCCCGTTGTGACCTCTGTCGGAATCACGGACCGAAATCCGATCGATTCACTGATTGCTCCGTTACAGCAGGCAAGCGGTCTTGCGCCAGCCCCGACCGCTGACAAGCGGACATTGATCCGGCGTCTGTCGTTTGATCTGCTCGGTCTCCCTCCTGCTCCTGAAGACGTGGCGGAATTCGAAGCGGACGCGAGCCCCGATGCGTATGAAAGACTGGTTGACCGACTGATGGCGTCACCCCATCTGGGGGAACGCTGGGCCCGTTACTGGCTCGATCTGGCCAGGTACGTCGATTTCACACCAGATTGGCAGAAGAATACGGATCGAGCCTGGATGTACCGCGACTGGGTGGCGCGAGCCTTCAACGAAGATCGCCCGTACGATGAATTTGTCCGGATGCAACTCGCCGCTGATCTGGTTCCTGACGTCGACCCTCAGGATATCGCGGCGCTGGGGTTACTTGGCGTCAGCCCGACGTACTGGAAGGAACTGAAACTGGCTCCTTCCGTCATTGAAGTGATCGTCGCCGACGAATGGGATGAGCGACTGGATACCGTCAGCCGCACGTTCCTGGGACTGACGGTAGCGTGTTCGCGTTGTCATGACCACAAGTTTGATCCGGTCACGATGCGCGACTATTACGCGTTGGCAGGCGTGTTTGCCAGTACTCAGGTGGCAGACAGGCCACTGCTCTCGTCGCCTCTGGCTGAACAGGTGACTGCAGCTCGCAAGAAGCTGGACACACTGGAAGAGAGCCTCAAAAAGCAAAAAGAGAAGCAGTCGGACGAAGCAAAAAAAATTCAGCAGCAGATCGACCAGATTCGCCTGGCGACACCTCAGGTTGACTCGCCATTGGCCCCGGTTGTGGAAGACTCCAGCGTTTATGTGGTTCCGAACGGTCCTGATGCGACAAAGCTGGAATACAAACCAGAACCGCGCGACCTGCCGATCTTTCGACGCGGAAATCCGGCCAATCCGGGTGAGATAATTTCGCGACGGTATCTGGAGCTGTTTTCAGCGCCGCCAGCGACCACAGTAGATGCTGCAAATGCGGGATCTAGTCCCGCAGTACCACAATCCTTTCGTAAAGGGAGTGGACGGCTGGAACTGGCTGATGCCATCGTTTCGAATTCCCGAGCGTTAACTGCGCGCGTCATTGTCAATCGCCTCTGGGCCTATCACTTCGGCAAAGGACTGGTTCGAACACCGGGTGACTTTGGTCTGCAAGGGGACAAGCCGACACATCCCGAACTGCTGGAATGGCTTTGCTGTGAATTGGCCGTTCCGTCGTCGCAGAACAATCCTGCAGGACGCTGGTCTCTGAAGCATCTGCATCGACAAATGGTCATGTCCGCAACATACCGCCAATTGAGTTCTGCGGCTGTTCACTCGGTCCGCACGGACCCGGACAATCATCGCCTGGCGCGCATGAACCGCCGCCGTCTGGATATCGAAGCGTGGCGCGACGCGATGCTCGCCGTCGCTGGAACAATTGATGATCGCATGCAGGGGGCGGGGATGGAACTGGATCAGCGTGCGAATCGTCGACGGACAATCTATGGAAAGATTGGCCGCGACGAACAAAATGACATGCTGCGGATCTACGATTTTCCTCCACCAACAACTCATAGCCCGTCACGTGATGTCACGACAACTCCGCTGCAGCAGTTGTTTGTGTTCAATTCGGATTTCGTGGAACAGCAGGCCAGTGAATTGGCAGTCCGGTTGCAGAGGGCCACCGACATGCCGCTTCCTCAGAAGATTGATCGTTGTTACCAGGCTCTGTTTCAACGTCTGCCTCGTGATGAGGAACGAAAACTTGCTGAACGATTTCTGAATGATCCCATTGCAGCAAGCGGCAGCGAACCTGATCGCTGGCGATGGTATATTCAGTCTCTGCTGGGACTCAATGAGTTTCTGTTTGTCGATTAAGTCTGCAGTCGAATAAATTCTGCCGAGCAACTGCCGGCGGATTGAGCGAATGTGATCGGAAAGCAATGGGTGCTCAAGTGAGTCAACAGATGCTCTTTTCACCGTCCCGGCGGCAGGCCATTCAGGCACTTGGTGGCGGACTCGGCACACTTGGTCTGGCAGCGATGGCCGGACCATCGCTGGGGACTGACGTGGCCCCGCACGTAATGCCGAAGGCGAAGCGAGTCATTCAATTGTTCATGAATGGCGGACCGTTTGGTCCTGACTTCTTCGACCCGAAACCGGGACTGGAAAAGTTTACTGGCCAGCGACCCGCTGAACTGGATGGATTTCGAACGGAACGTAAAACCGCTGGCCTGCTGCCGTCGCCATTCAGTTTTCAACCGCGGGGTGAGAGTGGCGTTCCCGTCAGCGAACTGTTGCCGAAGTTTGCCGGCTGCATCGACGATGTCTGTGTCCTGAGATCTGTCTACACCGACAACCCGAATCACGGTCCTGCCCTGCTTTTGATGAATAACGGGACGATCGTTCCCACGCGCCCGAGTATGGGCTCCTGGTTTTCGTACGGATTGGGAACAGAGAACGAAAGTCTGCCGGGATACGTCGTCCTGTGCCCGGGGCGACCGGTCCGCTTCTCGATCCTCTGGAGCAGTGCATTTCTTCCGGGGGAACATCAGGGAACCTACATCAATCATTCGAACCTGGACCCGCAGAAACTGATTCCTTTCCTGCGCAATAAGTCATTGACGCCGAATCTGCAGCAGCGGCAGTTGGAATTGATGCAGACCCTGAATGAGCAGCATCGGGCGGAACGGGACGGTGATTTGCAACTGGACGCCCGGATCACAGCGATGGAAACCGCGTACCGAATGCAGTTTGCCGCGACGGAAGCGTTTGATTTGAATCGCGAGACGAAGGAAACTCGCGAAGAGTATGGGACAGGACACTTCGCCAACGGGTGTTTACTCGCTCGCCGGTTAGCCGAACGCGGTGTGCGGTTCACGCAGGTCTACTATGGCGATGGCCAGCCTTGGGATACCCATAGTGACCACAACAATGCCGTCAAAAAACTTGCCAATGACATCGATCAACCAATGGCGGCGCTGCTGCGAGACCTGAAGCGCCGCGGCATGCTGGAAGATACCTTGGTCATCTGGGGAGGCGAGTTTGGACGGACACCGACCACTGAAAATGGAACTGGCCGGGACCACAACCACTATGGCTTCACCATGTGGATGGCAGGAGGCGGGATTCGTGGCGGAATGACCTATGGAGAAACCGACGACTTCGGATTCCAGGCCGTCCACAATCGTGTGCATATTCACGATCTGCACGCCACGATCCTGCATCAGCTTGGCCTGAATCACGAACGATTGACCTATCGGTACGCTGGGCGCGATTTTCGATTAACGGACGTCGCTGGAAAGGTCATCCGCGAAGTGGTCAGTTGACCGCGTTCGGCACAAAACATGTCGTCACGAAAAGTCCCGCCGAGTCAAACTCGGCGGGACATCGAATCCCGTCAGAATGATTCAACGACTTACTTGGCGGCGGCGAGCGCGGCTTCGTAGTTGGGGTGCTGCGAGATTTCGCTGACGTATTCGACGTGAGTTACTTTTCCTGCTCCGTCGACAACGAAGATGGCTCGCGCCAGGCAGCGATCCAGAGGGCCACCGATGATCAGGACTCCATAGTCGTTGCCAAAATCGGTACAGCGGTGAGCGCTGAGTGTCTTGATTGTTTCGACCCCTTCGGCTCCGCACCAGCGCTTGGCTCCGAATGGCAGGTCCATGCTGACAACCAGCACTTCGACGTTGGGCAGATTCTTGGCTTCGTCGTTAAACCGTTTGGTTTCGAGAGCACAGACGCTGGTATCGAGCGACGGGATCGTCGCGATGATCCGGGTTTTGCCTGCGCTGGATGCCAGGGTGATATCGGCGAGTGAATTATCCTGCAACTTGAATTCCGGGGCATCATCCCCGACCTTCAACGCCCGCCCCTTCAGATCGACTGGATTTCCCTTGAGAGTGACCGCTGCAGCACGCTTCATCTGATTGATCCTTGCAAATATCGGGTTGAGACAATTTTCACTGTGTAAAGTGAGAAACTAACGCATCCCAGTATCGCAAGGATTTCGAGAGAAGCAAAGTCGGTGAGGAACGCAATTGTGTTCGCTGATATACGGCTGGTCTTGCCTACGAGTCCATCACCGCTCGACGCGATGGGTCAGGCAGTACTTTCGTCAGATTTTCGTACGGGCCCCGGTAGTGGCAATTTGACGGAAGTACAGCGGTAGCAACGCATTCAATGCGGCTATTTTCCGCAGTTGGCGGTGCCACAATTGTGACCGCATTGGCTGCAAATCGTATCGACAACGCATTTCCAGCCCGGTTTGTCGACGGTGGTGGTGACCTTTTTGAGTTTCTTTTTGGTCACGATGCGGTCACACGTAGGAACACTGACCTTTTCGCAGCGCTGGCCACCGGCGACGCAGGCATCGCTGACCATTCGTTCTTCCGTACACGATTTTCCTGGCAGGCAAATGTCTTCGCAATCCACGACGAATTTGGTTTCTGTCACCTTTTTGACATCGGGGACGACACGACAGACTTTTTCAAGTTCCCCGCAGCCGCATTTTGAACAGCTTCGTGAAAACCACCCTGCGATACAGGGAAGCGTGGTGCAGAAAATCAGACAGGCTATCAAAATACGAACGGTTGCGATTCGCATGGTTATCACTCGAGTAAACGCGAGATTTCAGAAGGACCACTGGTAACGAACGGCAAAAATATCGGCGCCGCTGTTGGTAGCGGTTTTGTTCAAACCCTTGGCGTCGAGAAAAGCATGAATGTAGTTAAACATCACTCGAGACCGCGTGGTGTAATACCAGTTCATTCCGACAGTCATGTCGGTCAATCGTCCACCATTGATGTTCTGACTGTTCAGATCCAGGGTCGAAACACGTGCCGTCGCTTCCCAGGCTCCCCAACCGGTTTGAATCCCTTCGTCCGTCTTAACCCGGAAGAAGTTATTGTGAAGTTGAACGGCCTGGTGAATCCCCAGTTTGCGATTGTAATTGCGATTTTCGCCCGTCAGGAAATACATTGCTTCGATATATCCCCCGTGGAAAAACAGGTTGGGATTATTGATCTGATTGCCACTGACGAATTGATATTCCGCCTGGATTGAAAGCGATCCCATCGTTGTCAACGCTTCAACCCCGGCTACGTGATAGTCGAGCATGTTGATGATTGGAGTATTGACAAAGCGGGGAGTCTGCAGCAGCGTGATTGGCGTATCCTGCTTGATGACCACTTCCGGGGTTGTCCCGAAACGGGCCAGATGATTGGTCGCAACGCGATAGCTGTACGATGCTCCCAGATGTGCCAGATATCGCCCCTCGGCAAGTTCATCGTAGTATGGAAGCCAGGTTGTGCGACCTGTGAATGCAATCCCCCCGCTGAGTGGCAGTTCTTCACCGTAAGCGTTCGAGTTTTCGGTGAAGACTCCGTATGACCAGGTGCGGGTTTCACTGTCATTACAATCGAATCCCATCACGCCGATGTTACGAAATGGGACGAGTGCGTTTGTGGAAATTGCACGTTCGAGAAACGGCAGATCGTGAGTGCTGTCGAGTCGATCAAGACCGAATGGTTCGCGAAACCGTCCGACTCGAACGTTTCCAACCATCGGCAAGTTCATCGTGTCGAAATAGGCATCAATCACCACAGGACGCTTGTTCGAGGAGAGCGTGTTATTCGAGTTGGAATCGAGTGACGCGAAGTCGACGTCGAATCGATAAAAGAACGTGTCGAATCCTTCCCCTTCCAATCCAAATCGGGCACGCCGGAAATCAATACCACTCAGAGCGGGGCCGACAATCGCTCGATTATCCGCATCCTGACGGAACGACACCGCATCAATGTGGACACGTCCGAACGGCCTGACCGTAAATTTCCTGGCTGCAGCATCGGCCGTTTTCTTGTCGGCTGCGTCCCGCTTTTTCAACTGATCTTCGACACTGTTTAATCGCTTGATCAAATCGGCGACGAGATTGTCACCGGCCGGTGCGGGGGGCAACGCTTCGTTAGGTTCGCCCACCGCATAGTTGATCGAGCGCACGTCTTGAGTCGTTTCTTCCGGTTCCAGAAAGCCATCACCGTCAACATCCGACGCTGACTGGTCACGCGATTGACGTGAATCGGTGACGGGTTCAGGGATCGCATCGCCGGCAAGAAGTGATGACGCTACCGCAAAAATTGGGATTGCGAGAAGCAGCAACGGGAGTTTCACCCGGATTGAGCGCATGGCAGGTTGACCCTCCCTCAAATGTGATCGCGTGAATAACAGGAAAAGGAGACCATCGAACTCGTTCGTGCACCTCCGTGATGCTCATCCGAGCCTCGATGTGCCTCTGGTTGTCCAGTCAACACAACAGAAGGGAGAGATTTCCGCTTGCTCCTTCTTTATCGGTTATTCCGATTATTCGGTTTAGGATTGTTTTGCGGAGTGAATCGCCGGGGATTGTGACTGACCTGCTGCCTTGCGTAACTCATGGGTATTTAGTGTGTTACGGCTGGCGTGCTCGTTTTTGCGAATCTGACTGCATAATCTCCGTGTTCTGAACACATCTTTTGAAGGGGGCAATCCTCTCCTGCCCGTTTGACTTTCTGACCTGCGAGAAACGCGATCATGTCCCTGTCCCCTGTTCCACCTGTCAAAGATTCGCTGCTGGCAGACTTCGAAACGACGAAGTCCCCTGAAGTATTCGAGGCACTCGTCCAGCGCTACTCGCCGATGGTTCTCGGTGTTTGCCGCCGCATACTTCAGAGCAGCGACGCTGAAGATGCCGCACAGGCGGTCTTTGTTCTGTTGTGGCAGAAGGCCGGTCAGATCAAGGACGGGGCGGCCGTCTCAGCCTGGCTGCATCGGACCGCCTGCAATGTCTGCTGCAATGTCGTTCGATCTCGATTGAGCCGGACCAGACATGAACAGCACGCCGGTTTGGATTCGAAGACCATGTCACGTGAACCCGCCGACGAAATGCAATTGGCAGAACTCCATAAGATTCTCGATGAGGAAGTGAATGAGTTGCCGGACAAGTGGCGTGTCCCATTTGTGCTGTTTCACCTGGAGAATCGATCGCTCGCCGAAATTGCGGTCGCGGTCGGATCGACCATTCCTACTGTCGGTGCCTGGTTACAACGGTCGCGTACGCGACTGGCGGAACGGTTGCGTCGGCGCGGAGTGACCGTTGGTTCTGCGGGGCTGACTGGAATTCTGTATCAATCTCTCGGTGCCGAGGCCGCATCGTCGGCGTTTGTTTCTGCGGCCGTTCAATCGGCCGGTCTGTTTTCGGCGGGGCCGACGAGTGCCGCAGCATGTCCCCCTGCCATCGTTGCGATTCTCAAAGCATACGCGGCTGGTCAAGCCTCAATCTGGGGCTGGGCTTCTGTGATCGTCATCGTCGTTGTTCTGGTCAGTTTCCCGGTTGTCATCTGGGGTTGGCCGATCCTGCAGACGCGCAGCGCCGTAGACTTTGAGCGTCTGCAAGGTGAGTGGCAAGAGATCTCACATGAGCGGGATGGTGGCTCCGTGAATGCGCAACCCCGCATCGCATATGTGGCAACGCTCAAGATCTCGGGACGCCGATTTCATCGGTATCAGACGCTGACCGATGGGCGAGTGATCGACGGAGGAAGTGGCACTTTTCTATTCGTAAGGAATGTCGGAGCTGATGCGATCGACTTCTCTCAATGGCAAGGAACCGCTCACGGAATCTACGACGTCGATGGTGACACACTGACCATGTGCGTGACAACGAACAGTGGAATTCGTCCCGACAGCTTTTCAACGGCGGCGAACGACGGTCGTCAATTGCACAAATACGTCAGAGTGCAGTGAACGGTATTGCCCTCTGGGACGGAACAATGCCGATCTCGACCTCACCAGTGAGACGACGTTTTCCGATGTTTGACGAAACAAATTCCCGCAAAAAACAACTCAGCAGTGGGAATCCGCGCGGCAACCGATCATTGTGTGATGAGACCGACCTCTTTTTCGAGTCCATCATGCCAGACATTACCAGTCAAATTATTGCTTTTTTCTCTCAGCCCGGCATCAAGTCGATCCGGCCGAAAGAGTTGGCTCATGAATTGGGACTAGGCAAACGGGACTTCCCGAAATTCAAGGCGGCAATCGAGCAACTGCTGGAAGCGGGCCGACTGACGATCGGCAAAAACAAGCTGTTGCGGATGAAAGCCGACGCCAGTCTGCTCACCGGAACCATCAAGCGGACGAGTGCCGGTGCCGGGTACTTTCGGCCGCACGATGCCACTCAACTGGACGTCGACGAATCACTGTACGTCGCTCCCGAAGACCTGAAGGATGCCTTCACGGGGGATGAAGTTCAGGTTCAGTTGCTCAAGAAACGGATGCGGGGCAAGCGGTGTGGGCGAGTTCTCGAAGTTCTGCAACGGGCTTCGACCACGTTCGTCGGAACGTACTTCGAAAAGCGGAACCGGGGATTCGTCCGCATTGATGGCGGGCAGTTTGAATCCGCGATTTCGGTCGGTGACCCGGGAGCGAAGGGAGCTCGCCCCGATGATCAGGTCGTCGTTGAGATCCTGCGGTTCCCCAGCCGGACCGATGCCGGTGAAGCAGTCATCACGAAGGTTCTGGGACCACGAGGGACACCCGGTGTCGATCTGCTGACGATCATCCATGAATTCGCCCTGCCGGATGAGTTTCCAGCCGGTGTTCTGGCTGAAGCGAGAATCCAGGCTCAGCAGTTTGCGATCGAAGTACTAGATGAGGTCAACGAACCCGATGCCACAGGTGACGCGACAGTTTCACCGAAAGACGGTCACGCTTCGGGAGTTCCTGCCAATCGACTCGATCTGACGGGCGAGACCATTATCACGATCGATCCCGTTGATGCACGTGACTTTGACGACGCAATCTCGTTGACACGTGAAGATGGCGGAAATTGGCGTCTGGGCGTCCATATTGCCGACGTGGCACATTTTGTTCGGTTGGGGACGTTGCTCGACAAGGAAGCACGCCAGCGAGGGACCAGTGTGTACCTTCCCGACAAAGTCCTGCCGATGCTCCCTGAAGTCATTTCAAACGCGTTGGCGAGTCTGCAGCGGGGACGCATCCGATTCACCAAGTCGGCGTTCATCACCTTCAGCCCGGAAGGAATACCGCTCCACTATGAATTCGCGAATTCCGCGATCCGAGTGACTCAGCGGTTTGCGTACGAACAGGTGATGCCACTCTTGAAGTCGGCTGAGGAACCGCCAGCGGCGAACGAACAGCCGGTTGCACCGCACGTGTTGAAGCTGCTGCAGCGGATGCACGAATTGGCGATGATCTTGCGTGGTCGCCGGTTCCAGCGCGGGGCACTCGATCTGGCGTTACCAGAAGTGAAGATCGATATGGACCCGGATGGGAAAGTTACCGGAGCCCATCTGGTCTCGCATGACGAAAGCCATCAGATCATTGAAGAGTTCATGTTGGCGGCCAACGTTGCTGTCGCTACGAAGCTGTCCGATTGTGGAGTCAGCTTTCTGCGACGGACACATGCCCCGCCCGATGAACGGAAGCTCCGTGGTCTCAGTGAATTCGTGGGGTCGCTCGGACACAAGATCCGTGCGATGCCTGGCCGAGGCGACTTGCAGAAGCTACTCAAGGAAGTGCACGGGACGGCCCACGAATACTCCGTCAGTTACGCGGTTTTACGCAGTACGAAGCGTGCTGAATACAATCCGGATCCGGACATTGGCCATTACGCCCTGTCGGAAAAGAACTATTGCCATTTCACCAGCCCGATCAGACGTTATCCTGATTTAACCGTTCATCGACTGCTGGACGAAGTCATTCGTGCCGAAGAAGTGCATGGGAAACGCAAGCCAAAGAAAGCAGCGGCAGCCTCTTCGGACGGTCACCGAACAGAAAAACGAGGTGATGCACCTGTACCGTTGCCTGCGGACCTGGTGTCGCTGGGCAAATGGTGTTCGATGACAGAACGCCGGGCTGCCGATGCCGAGAAGGAATTGATCAAACTGAAGATGCTCGAATACCTGTCGGATCGGATTGGCGAAGAGATGGAAGCGACGATCACAGGGGTCGAAAAATTCGGTCTGTTCTGTCAGGGGATCCAGCTCCCTGCAGAAGGTCTGGTACACATCAGCACTCTTCCTGACGACCAGTACGACTACGATGATCGAGCCCGTACGCTGGTCGGACGGAAGCGAGGCCGCGTGTTCCGTTTGGGTGGAACCATCCGAGTCATCGTCGCCGAAGTCGACCTCGTCAACCGCAATCTCGAACTCAAACTGGCTCCTTCACGTCGCAAATCGGACGAAGGAGACGTTTCTAAAAAAGAGCCCAAAGCAGGCTACGAGCCTAAGAAGCCTCGCAAGCGGCGGTAGGGGAACGAGGATCTTTCGACCTCAAGAAAGTTATGTTCTGGAATGGCTCTTGGTTTCGAATTGACGAACTCTAGTCGGATGGCTGGCGGACTGGCGAAGGATGCTCCACGAAACAGATATACGACTGAACGGCAAATCGGAACGAGTGGTTATGATTCGGTGCGGCTCGTGCGGGCAGCTCAATGGCGAAGGGGCGAAGTTCTGCCAAGCCGTAGAAGCTGGTTGAAACCGCTGATGAACGCTGATCGGAACGTAATTCTCAAGGAGTTTTGATCCGAATTGGTGGAGGTTCGTTGTCAGGGAGATCAACACGTTTTTGTCTGTAAATCAGCGTTTGTGAGGACATGCAGAAATGTCGAAAGAGATCTCTGAGGGGCGTCAGGCTGCATTTTATGTCGGGACGGGGTTGCAGATATTTCGCGGACTGTTGTTTGCGTCGACGTTTGTTACTTTCGCAATGCGATTCGGTGACTTCACAGACTTCGAAGCCCGTGCAAGATCAGAGATGTTTCGAGCGATAAGCGGGATGGCATTTCTCGTCACAGGTGCAATCGTTCGAGGCATCGGGGCGCGAGGCTTGGCTGGGTCGGGGATGATTCTTGACCCGCAGCAGGCTCGTGAGGATTTGGAACCGTACAGTCGAATGGCTGGCGGACTGGTGAAGGATGCTCTCAATGAAGCAGACATCCGGCTGGACGGTAAATCGGAGCGAGTGGTTATGATCCGGTGTTGGTTCGTGCGGGAAGCTCAATGACGAAGGGGCAAAGTTCTGCCAGGAATGCGGAACGCAGACCGGAATCACTCGCCAATCATAATCTTTCCGCCATCGAACAATCGTAACTCGACGGGTCCGCGCAACTGTTTCGTCGCTTCCACAAATTCCGCAGGAGTTGCGACTGAAACTCGATTTACTTCTGAGATGAAGACTCCTGCTTGAATTCCCGCAGATTGAGCCGCGCTGTCTGGTGACACCCTGGTGATCACCACGGCACGCCTGTAAGCATCGTCAGCACGATGATATCGAAGACGGCCTGTCGGGTAGTCGACAGTTATTCCTCGCCACGGAGCGTAACGGGGAACCGTTTCAATAATTCCTTCATCATCCATCACTGGCCACTTACCCAGGATCGCTTTTACCTTGAATGGACCGATGGAATGCCTGGTGTGCCATCCCACAATTTCGACTTCGTCACCGGGAGGATGCAAACCAACGACCCGCATCAGATCAGAATCCGAGTAAATTGGGATTCCACCGACGCTGACAATAACGTCGTCAGCAAGAATTCCAGCCCGCGATGCGGGCGAATTCGCTGCCACAGTAAACGCCTGTGCCGCTGACGCCTGCTTGAACGTTGTATTCAATGCTCGAAAACTGCTGGGAAGAATCGTCGTTGGAAAAATCCCCAGCATTCCATATTCGACTTCATGCCCGGCAATCAGCGAACGGACAACCCGGCGGGTGAGGTCATCGAAGGGAATCGCAAAACCCGCGGATTTCTCGTAGCCTTCGATCGCTGCCAGTGACGTCGTCAGCCCGACAAGTTCCCCCTTCAAACTTAACAGCGGACCTCCGCTAGTTCCCAAATTAAGTCGGCCGTCAATCTGAATCAGATTTCCCAAACGATACATCATTGACCGCGAAGTCCGATCCTCTGACCAGGGCAGGGGACGCCTGGCCAGATTCGAGACCATTCCCCAACTGGCACTTGATGACCCATCATGTGCCAGCGCATAGGGGTTGCCCAGCATCACCACCAGTTGACCTTTGCGAATCGGAGGAGCAGTTGTCCAGTCGAGCGTTTTCAGTTCGGCTGGCTCGATCTTGGCTTCGGCAAGGCCCATGTGTAGCACGGCCAGATCACTGCGAGGATCGGCCGCGATGATCGACGCCTGACAGATTCGTCGATCTGCAAATCGAACGTAAAGCAATGGGCCTCGTGACTCTTCTTCCGCTGTCGAAGAATGGACCGGCCCGCCTTGGACAACGTGGTAATTTGTGAGCACCAACCGGTCACTCGGACGTGCACCGGCAACAAGTATTCCTGTCCCAAAGTTATTCGGCTGAAAATCCGGGTGTTCAGGGTCGTCGGGCCGCGAGTCCTGTGGACCGGGCTGAGCAAACGGTCGAAGGGAAAGGCCGCGAGTTCCCTCCGGTGCCGACCGGACTTTCGCAATACTCACGACAGACGATTCAGCCTGCTCAATCACCTTGACAAGTGAGTTTTCCAGCAGAATTGCCGGGTCCTGACCATTGGCAGAACGAGGAACAGGCAGCAGGCTGATTCCAAGGCCGATCACGACCAGAAATCTTCCGATTTGGTGGGCTCGCTGAACTGCACGGAATCGGTCTGCGATGAATATGTGGAGTGACATGTGGCAGTACACCAGGTCGACGTTCAATTTCAGGAGTGCCAAATGGACTCGCACGCCGCCCCGTGGTTATATCAATTTGTCTTCAAGGTCGCACTACAATTCGGCCAAGATAGTCGTGGTTCGCTCCGCGAACCAACGCCGCATTTTCTTATGGCAACTCAAATCTTCGCCTTGTCCTCAAGAGTCTTGTCAACCATTAAGCGTTGGTTCGCAGAGCGAACCACGACTGCCTCAGTGGCGAGCGACATCACTCGCCACTGCCTCTTCGGTCGTCCCGTGTCAGCCGGCTCAGTCACTCATCTTCGGCATGATCTGGCCGCTTTCGACATAGGCCGCCGTTACCTTTTCCCGCAGTTCGGCAACGATTTCCGGATGCTCTTCCATGTAGGCCCGCGCCTTGTCGCGGCCCTGTCCAAGCTTGATGTCGCCGTAGCTCAACCAGGTTCCACTTCGCGCAATGATATTATAGACAATGCCCAAGTCGATCAGATCTGCTTCGAGACTGATGCCGCGTGATCCCAACATATCGACTTCCGTCTGGCGGAATGGCGGTGCGACCTTGTTTTTGACGACCTTGATCTTCATCCGCATCCCGATGATGTTGTCGCCTTCTTTCAATTGGCTGATGCGTCTGACATCGATCCGGCACGAACTGTAGAACTTGAGCGCCCGGCCACCGGGTGTCGTTTCCGGGCTACCGAACATAACCCCGATTTTCTCGCGGATCTGATTGATGAAGATCACGCATGTCTTGGCCTTCGAGATGACGCCCGTCAGCTTTCGCATTGCCTGACTCATCATACGGGCCTGCAGTCCGACGTGAGAATCGCCAATGTCACCTTCCAGTTCCGCTCGCGGAACCAGAGCCGCGACCGAGTCGACGACGATGATATCAACCGCGTTCGATTTGATCAGCATTTCGGCGATCTGCAACGCTTCTTCGCCCGATGTGGGCTGACTGACCAGCAGGTCTTCCAGGTTAACGCCAATCTTCTTGGCCCACAGCGGATCCAGAGCATGTTCGGCGTCGATGAATGCAGCAATCCCGCCTTCGCGCTGGGCGCTGGCGACCGCATGCAGCGCCAGCGTCGTCTTGCCGCTGGATTCTGGCCCAAACAATTCGATGATACGTCCCCGGGGAAGACCCATGCCGCCGAGTGCGAAGTCGATCGACAACGCTCCGGTCGGAATCCCCGAAACCGTCATACTGCCCGCTTCGGACAGCTTCATAATGGATCCACGCCCAAAAGCCTTCTCGATTTGACCGAGGGCATTTTCGAGCATTGCTTCGTCGCCAGAATTCTGACTGGCGGCAGCCGCCTTGGCCGATTTCGCCTTAGCCATATGATGAGTCCTTTCAAGCAGGTGATGGGCGTGAGCAGACCGCGGTCGTTTGAGCGATCTATCCAGACAGGTGACCGCTGGAAATTAGGCTTTTGCGCGCCGATTCGCAAGTCCCACACGCAGAGCCGAAGATTTCGCTCACGCCAACTCGACACTCTGCCAGCGGCGATAAGCCGCCGCGGCAACCGTCGCCCCGATCAATCCAATCGCAACTGCGACGGCAGCAACCAACCCCGCCCCGAATTCAGGCAGATCGGGTGGAAGATCTCGTACCCCCAGAATCGATGCCTGAAGCATCAGCATTCCCACATTGACGATCAGCATGGCGTAGACGGCAAAGACGGCTGTCACGAACACCAGCCAGTCACGGCGAATCAGGAGTAGCCACAATATCATTCCATAGACGAGTACCCAGCGCGAGACCGCGACGAGCAACATGGCAATAACCCATCCAACGGACATCCGAGTGGAGTCGGCCAGGGTGACCAACATCGCAAATAAACCCAGATAGACACAGCCTTGCGGGCCAAGATCCCAGGCAATGGCACCCATCATTTGTCGGATGTATTCCTGCCGAGAATTTGGACGAAGCAATTCCATTCCGAACAGACTGCGCCGAATCCACCACTGTTTCAAAAAGAAAATCATTCCAAAATCCGGTATTAACACGGAAATCAGCATCAACGGGCGCAAGTCGCTCTGGTAATCCGCGAAACCAAATTGAACGACCTGCGCCGGGACAAACAGAATGGCACCGAATCCCATCAGCAGCGGCACGACCCTGCCACTCAAGGCGTTTCCAGCGATCCACAATCGACATCGCTCTCTCCATCCCCCGTTCCTCGATTTTGCAATGACAGTCTCCAGATTTGCGCCGAGCAACCACTGAGGCCAGCGAGGATGGGGGGGCATGTCATTTCGCTGATAAGCCCTCCGTTGCAATGACCTGATCGAAATGAGATCCAGCCCCAGAACCGGCGAATCGCACCCGTTCTCAAGATACACGGAATACAAGCGTCGCGATCGCAAGATAAGAATCAGCGGCAGCACAGCCCCCAATACGATCAATGCAAACTCGACCCAAGGCTCGTTTCCTCGCAAGTACCAATCGACCGACGACGGAAATCTAAAAACCGCCAGAAGGATCAGTGGAAGCCACCCACCTAACACAGCACCTGCCACAGCACCGACAGGAGTAGCAATCCAGCGAGGTAATCGTGCAATCAACTGCAGTATCGTGCTGACAATCACGATTCCTGTCATTGACGCCCAACAGGCTGCGTGGACGCCGATCGCGGGAATGATTGGGACACCCAAAGCCAAAAGTGGAAGAATGTTGACGATGCTGCCAATCCACAGAAATAACGGTGGGACAAGGTGAGGCCAGGTATATGCCGGAATCAAGTGGGCGCCTGGATGTGCAAAGTGGCTGCGCAATTGCAATGCAATCAACCCCAAAACAGCAGCGTTCAAAAACACGACCATGAGAAACCACGACATTCGACTGACATCAACAAAGGCTGGTCGCACTGCGACATCTGGCAGCTTCGCCTGTAGGTCTTCGAATCCAGGAAACCCAAGCGAGATCTCTTCCAGATTCAGGTCCTCAACAGTGACTTCGGCCTGCCAGCGCGACCTGAGATCATTCACCATGTGCTCGCTGACATTGGTTGCGGCGACCAGAGCAACTCGACCTTCAACCTCTGTCCGTAGCGCACCTTCGACTGCAAATGATCGCGGCAGCGGTTCCGTCGCCGAAATCCTCAACCGCTTGATGCGATCTTTGACTGTGTCGAGATCTTCAAACAACTCCACTTTCCCCTTCTTGAGGATCGCGACGTGTGAAGCGACTCGTTCCAGATCCGAAGTGATATGTGTCGAAAACAAGACCGTATGCTTTTCGTCCTGGGTCACTTCCAGCAGGGACTTGAGGAATTCGCGCCTGGCAACGGGATCCAGTGACGCGACAGGTTCATCCAGGATCAGCAGTTCGGGTCGATGGCCGAGCGCGAGAATCAGTCCTAATTTCTGAATCTGACCTGGCGATAATGGACCAACGCGACTTTCACGTGGCAGATCCCATTGTTGAACCAAATGCTCGCTCAGAGCGAAATCCCACGTGGGATAGAAGGCCGCCGTGTAGGAAATCACCTGGGCGACTGTCATCCAGGGATATAGCTTCACATCCTGTGGAACGTAACCCAAACGAGCCTTTGCCGCACCGCTCAAATCCCAGGGATCTTCGCCGAACAGTCGCGCTGTTCCCCCGGAAGCTCGCAGCAGGCCGAGCAGGCACTTGATCAGCGTCGATTTCCCACAGCCGTTGGTTCCCAGCAGCCCTACAACCATGCCGCGTGGAATTGCCAGATCGACAGACGTCAGAACGTCGGTCGTGCCAAATCGACGAGACAGCCCGCTCGCTTCGATCATCAGTTCATTCATGAGCGACGTTCCTTGAGAACCGCCTTGACGACGGAGATGATCTGTTCATCGGTCAGACCGAGTTGCAAGCCACGCGTCACGACATGGTCAACGAGATCTCGCAGTTCCGCCTGCCGGTCCGTTACGCTGCCAAGATTCTCGACCTGACCTCGAACTCGCATACCAGTCCCGCGATCCCGCTCCAGCAAGCCTTCCGCCTCCAGCCGACTATAGGCCTTGGAAACGGTCATCATGTTGACCTGCAGGTCAACGGCCATCTGCCGAACGCTCGGGACCAGGTCACCCGGTTTCAGACGGCCGCTCGCAACCTGTGCCCGGACCTGATCCATGATCTGGCGGAAGATCGGCACGCCAGACGAAGGGTGGATTTCGAACTGTATGGGAAGATTCGACATAGTGTATTACGATAGTGATACACTCAGCGAAAGTCAATTGCGATTCAAAAAACGTGTTGCTCACGTGCACGAGACTCCACCTCCGTGCATTCAGTGTCGTCCGTGTCCAGTTCGTATTGACCTCCTTCAGCGGCGCATCGGCAAGTTTTGCCGAATTCCTCTTGCTCGATTTGCCGTTCTTCTCATAAAACGCCACTTGAAGTTCCAGGAGGGTGCGGCGAATTCTGCTCGCACGTGAATCATCCGGGACGGTTTTTGCAGGTTTTCAACTTTGAAAGCCCGGAAAATCGCCTCGAGACTGCTCTCAATGGATGGAGAGGTCATGACATCAATGAGTCGCTTGTGGTCAGTATCTGTGGTAATGGGTCTCGCCGGATTCTTGTCCGGATGCGGTGGTTCCAAGCCTGCGACCCCGGTCGCCGAAACCTCTCCAACGGCTGTTGCTGAGGAAGATTCGGGAGGTCTGATGACCGTCGCGATCCCCGGTCTGAAGCCTGCCACGCCCAAAGCCAAGCCAGCCGGGGCAGCCACCGCGACCACCCCTCCTGCCAAGGGGGCTGCCACAACCCCAGCAGAAACTACCGTTCCCGTCAAAAAGGAGCCGGTGAAAGGCTCACCAGAATGGCTGCTGCGTGAGATCCAGTACATCAAGGTCATGCCGCTGCCGGATTCCGAAGACGCGGCCAAGACCAAGAGCGCGCCGAAGACTGACGCCGAACTGGAAATGGAAGACGACGAAAAGCCGCTGACTCGTGAAGAAGAACAAAAACTCAAGGCTCATTTCGAAAAGACAAAGGCAATCCGCCGCGATCGCAATCTGCAGATCATCAAGCTTTCCGAAGAATGCATCGCGAAAACGGCGAAAACGCCCGAACTTGAGCCCGAATTCGACGCAGCAGTCCACTACCTGTTGGACGCTCGATTGCAACTCGCGCTGCAGGGTGACGATGCCAGCATTGAGGCCTTGTTTGATGCGGCGAAAGTCTTCTATGAACGAAAGCCAACCTCGGCTGCAGCCCTCGAAGCAGAACTGACGCTTGTCAACCTGACCCATGCGAACGCGATTCGTTACGGTCAAGCTCAACCAAAGTGGATCCAGGAATTTGCCAAGCATGCTCAACTGTATGCCGCACGTTTTCCCGACGAGCAAGCTCGTTCTGTCAAATTGCTCGCAGCGGCAGCCCGGACATGCGAACTCTCGGGTTTGTCAGACGATGCTCGCAGTTGCTACACGCTGCTGATCACCAAGTTCAAAGAAACCCCCGAAGCTCAGCAGGCCGAAGGTGTTGTCCGACGATTGCAGCTCAAGGGAAAGACACTGGAATTCACCGGGCCCACCATTGATGGGGGGGATCTGAATATCGCTTCCTACAAGGGAAAGATGGTCGTCATCGTCTTCTGGGCGACTCACGCTCGACCATTCATTGACCAGCTTCCGAAGCTGACGGCGACAATGAAGAAGTATGAAAAGTACGCCACCGTCGTCGGGGTCAATCTGGACGCGGACGAAGGGGCCGTTGAGGCGTTTGTGGAAGAAAAAAAATTGACATGGCCACAGATTTTCTCGCCAAACCGGGCACTCCGCGGCTGGAATTCTCCGCTGGCGGTTCACTACGGAATCAACACGCTGCCAACAATCTGGCTGGTCGATCCAAACGGAATCGTCACCGACACGTCGATCAATGCCGAGAATCTGGAAACACGTCTGCGGGAAGTTTACTTGCCGTTCCTGAAGGCAACCGCCAAGCCAGCCGGCGGGGCCAACTGAGTCGGAATTCGCTCAAGAATGCCTGATTTTCGGGTGCCACGGCTATCCAGTCTCTGACATGGCCGTGGCACCCTGTTTCATTTCCAGTGGAGGTCGCTGGATTTCCCGACTGGCGGATGACTTCAGACAGGATGCAAGATTCGATGGCTAAGAAGGCTGCCGTAAAACGAGATCCTGCCCCGAAGCAACCTGCCATCACACCGCGTCAGCGAGAGATCTTCGAATACCTGCGAGAAGTCATCGTCGCACGCGGCTATGGTCCGACCGTCCGCGAAATTGCCCAGCACTTTGGCATCGCATCTCCGAACGGTGTCACCTGCCACTTGAAAGCCCTCGAGAAGAAAGGGCTGATCTCTCGTGAAGCCTACATGTCGCGTGCGATTCAATTAACGGAATCACCGCAGCCCGCTGCAGCCTTGTCGCTCATCGGGCAACTCGTCGCAGGACAATTACCGGAGTTTCATCTGGAACCTCATTCTCGACTCGAATTCACGGGACTGTTCGCTTCGGCGGCCCACTGTTGCATCCGGGTTCTCGGAAACGGAATGCAGGACGAAGCGATTTCCGAAGGGGATTACCTGGTGGTTCGCCGCCAGTCCGATTGCCGTGACGGTGAACTGGTCCTGGCGATCCTCGACGACACCACATCTGCCGTCAGGCGCTACTACAGGGAAAGCCTGCGAATCAGGCTCGAATCAACAAACCGTGCCAAGCCCGCAATTTTTGCGAATCGGGTGAAGGTCATCGGGTTGGTCGTAGGCGTCATTCGTCAATATTGAGCTGACGTCCCCAGTCCCTGTGACGTCCACCCAACCGGAGCGTCCAAGCCCTCGATTGGGCATCCCCGGTGCCGATTGTCGCAAAGCCGCCGCCGTGGTAGTCGTGCTGGACAATGGCATCCAGCCTCCGCCGGGAGTAGGCTGCTGCCGGGACGCGGTTCACACATCTGCCGGGCCTTCATTCCGCCAAGCGGCAGAAATCCTTTCCCGGTTCCGCTCACGTCAGGTCGTCTGAACTGTGTGTTGGTCACGTTCCTTTTGTGAGGTCATTGCGATGAAAGTCATTCCTCGGAGACTGTTCTGTTGCCTGCTGGTCGCGGGAGTTTGTTTCGCCACCACGGAAGTCGGGACCGCGTTTGGTCAAAAGACGGAAGCCCCGCCGAGTCCGAACAAACCGTCGACGGCATCCAGCACACCGGATTCGGCTGCCGTTCCAGCGGCAAAGGAAATCACGTCGAAGTCGACGGGGATGAAGCTGGCGTTGATTCCTGCGGGGACGTTTTTGATGGGGAGCAGTGCGGCGGATGTGAAGGCGGCGTTGCAGGCAGACTCGACATTCATGGAAGAGTACGCGAAGGCCGAGCAGCCGCAGCACAAGGTGAAGATTTCCAAACCGTTTTACATGGGCGTGTACGAGGTGACTCAGGGGGAATTCGAGAAGGTAATGGGGCGGAACCCGAGCTCGTTCTCGAAGAGCGGAGACGAAAAGGAAGGCGTGAGTGGGATGCCGACGTCGCAGTTTCCGGTGGAAAATGTTTCGTGGTTTGACGCAATCGAGTTTTGCAACAAGCTGAGCGTACTGGACGGCCTGACGCCGTATTACGTGCTGACGGTCAAGGAACGCGACGCCGACGGTTCCATCGAATCGGCGGACTTCACGGTGAGCCGGGCGGCATCAGCCTCCGGACTTTCTGGCTATCGGTTACCGACGGAGGCGGAATGGGAGTACGCGTGCCGTGCGAACTCGACGACCCCGTTCCATTTCGGGAGCGTGCTGAACGGTGACAAGGCGAACGTCAACGGGAACTCTCCGTTCGGGACGACTACAAAGGGAAAGTTTTTGGAGCGTCCGACGACAGTCGGCTCGTATGTGAAGAACGAATTCAGTTTGTACGACATGCATGGGAATGTTTTTGAGTGGTGTTTTGATGTTTTCGACGAGAAGGCGTATTCGAGCCGGAGTGGCACAACCGTCGGTCCGACCGTGACGAGCGGCTCTGAAGCTCGTGTGCTGCGTGGGGGCTGCTGGGATCTCAATGCCAGGGACACGCGGTCTGCTTATCGCGACAGTAGCTCTCCCAGCCTCCGTCTCAACGGCCTCGGCTTTCGGGTTGTTCGGTAGTTTCGTGATGGCGTGAGGACTTCGTCGCCTTTTTTACTATTCTTTTACCCTCTTTACTCTTCTGCTTTTCCCCCTTTAGTCGGGGTTTCACCGGTTGAACCTTGGACGCTTCGGTCCGCCGAACGTCCGTGTGACCGTATCAATGCTCAGCTCACGGTTTGACGCCGATCGAAGACTCTGCGTGCCTGACGCACTACAATGTTCTCCGAGTCTCATTCTGCGTTGGCATCGCCGAGGAATAAAAATGTTCAAAATCCATCCGCTGGTTTCATGCGGATTTGCACTGCTGTTGATTGTCACGCCTGTCTGCGGCCAGGTCACGGTTCAACTCGAAAGCCGAAATGGGACTCATCGCCTGCTTCGAGATGGCAAGCCGTATGCCGTTAAGGGTGTCGGGGGACAAACACAACTCGATCGGTTGGCCTCAGCAGGTGGAAACTCGATCCGAACCTGGAGCACTGAAAAGCTCGACGCAATTCTGGACGAAGCCCAGCGACAAAAGCTGACGGTTTGCGTCGGACTCTGGCTGGGGCATGAGCGACATGGCTTCAATTATCAGGATGAGACCGCGGTTCAGCGACAACTCAACGATTCTCTCGCCGCCGTTCGCAAGTACAAAGACTACCCGGCTCTCCTGATGTGGGGGATCGGGAATGAGATGGAAGGAACCGGACAGAACCCCGCGATCTGGTACGCAGTCGATCACATCGCCCGCGAAATCAAGAAGATTGATCCTCATCACCCGACCATGACCGTTATTGCAGAACTGGGTGACAAGGCTGCGAAAATCAAAAGTATCGAACAGTATTGCCCGAACGTCGACATCATCGGCGTGAATTCGTACGGAGGGATCCGCAGTCTGGCGGAGCGGTATCGTGCGGCGGGAGGTACCAAACCTTACATCGTCACTGAACATGGTCCAAATGGTCCGTGGGAAGTGGGCAAGACCGACTGGGGTTCGCCCCTGGAAGCGACCAGCACTGCAAAAGGCCAGGCCTATGCCGAAGGTTACCGCCGAGCTGTCACTGACCAGCCTGGGTTATGCCTGGGATCGTACGCGTTCCTATGGGGACACAAACAGGAAACGACGGCGACCTGGTTCGGAATGCTCCTTTCGGACGGCAGTCGCCTGGCAGCCGTTGATTCGATGACCGAAGCCTGGACAGGAAAGCCTTCTGGGAATCGTTGCCCCCGTATCGAATCACTGACCGTGGAACGTGATGTCAAGAAGCTGAAACCGGGGGATCTGGTTCAGGCCACACTGGTCGCAGAAGATCCGGAACGCGACATACTCTCCGTGAAATGGGTTCTGCGACAAGACTCAGGAACGATCGGCGAAGGGGGCGATGCCCAGGCCGAAGAACAGGCGTTGTCGGATACCGTCACTTCGATGGGGCTGTCAGCCAAAGTAAAAGTTCCCGATGGGGGAGGGGCCTATCGACTGTTCGCATACGTCTACGATGGAAAGGGAGGCGCCGCTGTTGCCAATATCCCGATGTTTGTTGATGCGCCGGTCAAGCCGATCACGGCAGCGAAGGGAATCCTGCCATTTGTCATTTATGGCGACGACATGAAGAACTCGCCCTATGTTCCAGCAGGTTTCATGGGGAACACCAGCGCCATCGTGATGACAACGGACAGCCAGGAGATGCCTCACACGGGGAAGACATGCCTGAAGGTCGAATACAAAGCCAACGACAAATGGGGCGGCGTCCTCTGGCAATCCCCGGAAAAGGATTGGGACGGTTCCCGCCCGGGCGGATTGAATCTGACCGGCGCGGTGGCACTGGAATTCTGGGCGCGCGGGGCAGAAGGCGACGAAACCGTCAATTTTATGTTCGGGGTCCTGGAGGGGAAACATCTCTATCGAGATACCGCCAAGGGAGAACTGAAAGATGTCCCTCTGACGCCCCAATGGCAGAAGCACCGCATCCCATTGAACGGCAGGGATCTGAGCCGCATCAAAACCGGATTTGGCTGGTCAATGGCCGGGCAGGGAAAACCGATCACGATCTATCTGGACGATATTCGGTATGTCGCCGAATAACAGCAGCTGATCAGTGTCATCATCAACGATCACACCTCGCAGAATTTGTTCAGCATTTGGCAAAACAGGAGCCCAAACGGTTTCGGCAGCGGCTACAATCAGGGCTCCAGAATCTTGATGTTCATGGCAAAATTTGAAAAACGGGTCAGCAGGAGAGGTAGGATGCTTGAGTTTCTGCAGTCGGCAGAAGAAGCGGCGCGGCGTGGTGGGAATGTGTTGCGTGCGTGGTCATCGAAGTTCACTGTTCGTGAAAAAAGCCGCTCGAATCTGGTGACTGAAGCGGACTTTGCGTCACAACAGGCCATTCATGAATTCCTGCGAGGGCGCTATCCCCATCACGGTTTTCACGGCGAAGAAGGACTCGATGAAGTCCGCCCGGATTCTCCCTACCGATGGGTCGTCGACCCACTCGATGGGACGACAAATTATGTGCATGGATTCCCATACTTCGCGGTCTCGATCGGGCTGGAATTTGAAGGCAAACTGGTTGTGGGTGCGATCTTCGATCCGACTCACGATGAAATGTTTCTGGCGGCGCGTGGGTCAGGTGCCACGCTGAATCGTCGTCCACTCCATCGCTCCGATGTTCCTGAGCTGAGTCAGGCGCTGGTCGTTGCCAGTTTGCCCGTCGCTACCTCGCCCGAGGACATGGCGGTCAAACGATTTCTCAGGATGTTGCCGCATGCCCAGTCCGTGCAGAGAACCGGATCTGCAGCACTGAATCTCGCTTACGTAGCCGCAGGGCGACTGGATGGTTTCTGGTCAACGAGTCTGAAGCCGTGGGACATGGCCGCGGGAGTTGTGCTCGTCGAAGAAGCCGGTGGCAAGGTGACTCGCCTGGACGGTGGCCCGTTTCAATTGAGTGAACCGAATCTGCTGGCCACAAATGGGTCAAACATTCATCAAGAGTTGATGACCCATCTGGCGTAAGGTCAAAACATTGGAGACCTTCGGTCGGTAAATTCGGCGGGGTCGGGAGACCCGCGCCGATCGCAGAGCCGCGCCGAACGCAGAGATTCTGGATGATGGGTCATCTACCGGCTTTCGGATGGTTCCAAACCGGAGTACACTCAGGCAGGTGCAGTTCGGGTGGTTTTCGGGCAGCCTCCGGTTCCATGGAATCGAAGGCAACTCTTGTAGACCATTCGGGTTGCAATGAAGGACTGCTACCGTCAAAGCCAGACGCAGGGAACGCGAATGTTGGCCGGTGGTAAACATATGGGGACAAATCCTATCGTTTCTCGACGACCAGTCTGTCGCGGACTGCTCCTGATGGCCGCTTTGCTGGCCTCGGGATTGGTCATTGCACAGGAAGCGGTTCGTCCCACACCTCCCGCTGACGCCACTGCACCGAATAACCCTTTGAAACCGGCTGCAGTGCCCGAACCGGAAAAACGGACGCCACTGGAGTCATTGCCAACGGCGATAAAATACATCCCCAACAAGCTGGGCGAACTTGTTCCGGTCCCGGTGAATGCCACACTGGAAGGTTATCTGGCCTACCTGGAATCACTGAGCCGCGTGCGTGGACCCGACCGCGAAGCGGTTCCGCCAGCATCGGTCTCGTCAATTGAGCTGACCGGTGATGCCAACGACGACCGCGTGAACCTGAAGGCGAAGCTGGTGATTCAACTCAGGCAGACGACCGAGTTTGTCCGATTGCCACTGCAACTGAACGAAGCCACGCTGGTCGACGCCCGCTATACCGGCGAAGGTGAGGCGGTCTACGACGAACGCAAAGAACGCGATCAGGGAATCGCCTACTGGTTTCGCGGCCCCAACCCTCACACTATGGAATTGACGCTCAGCGTCCCTGTCCGCCGTCAATTGCCGATGCGAAAGTTGCAATTAACACTTCCGTCGTCACCGATTTCAAAGTTGAAGCTGATCGTTCCTCATAGTTCCATTACCGCCAAGTCATCCGAAAAGAGTTCCGATGATATTCCCCTGGAGGTTTCTTCACTGGGTACCGACAAGTCGGTGATCGAAGCGATCGGATTGGGAAACCGTGTCGATCTGTCATGGCTGCCGAATCCCGAGGCTTCTCAGTCCGAAGCAGCCTTGGAAACCAACACCACGATCATGGCCCGCGTCGATGCAGACAGCGTACTGCTGGATATCCATCAGAGACTGCAATCGCTCCAGGGAAAATTCGATTCGTTTGCGGTGCAACTCCCTGCCGATGCAGAAATCCGGAATATCGAAGATGATCTGTCGCCGCTGGAAACCCGTAGCGAAGGATATCGCGACCATCGGGTTGATCCGACGAAGCCCGATCGTGTTGTGGTCTCGCTCACCAAGCCCTCAGTAGGCCCCGTGCGACTGCGTTGGACAGTCCGACTTCCTCGCGCCGATCGACGTCGTCTGACAATCACGGGTTTCAATGTTGAAACTGCCAGGAAGCAAAGCGGCGAAGTGGGACTGGTTCCAAACGATGGGCTGCGTCTTTCGATGGTGCAGTCCAAAGACGCTAACGTATTGCGAATCAACGCCGGTGAGTTGCGACCCGAAGTCGGCGGTGGCCAAGTCACTCAAGCATACCGATTCCTCAATCAACCGTTTCGCCTTGTCGTCGGTGTCGATCCTGTGGAACCCTACTTCCTCGTCGAACCGAGAATGTTTCTGATGGGAGCCGCACATCAGCTCACATTGGACGCCGTGTTTCCATTTCAAGTCTATCGCGAAGGGCTGACGGAACTCACATTCACGTGGCCCGAGTGGAAGTCAGAAGGGTGGACAATCGATGGCTTCGACCCTCCTGACCTCGTTGAAACGGCATCTACCGAAGAGAGCCAGGGAACGTTCCGAGTTCGCCTGATCAAACGGCAGACTGGCCAGTTCACTGTGCGACTACGCGCCCGTCGCCCCGCCAAGGGGAATGATGATATTCTGCTGACTCTTCCACGGGTGAAAGCTTCGAGCCCGCCCAATCCATCGTTGTTCCTGCTCAATGCGGAAAATGTGGAAACAGAACTCACCAGCCGTGGTGAGACAATCGTCCGACCGATGGGTCAGGCGGCATTTGAACAGGTATCAATTCCAGAAGCGCTGCGCGGCCTGAAGACGTCGTCCTTTCGCATCGATACGGAAGTGCAGGCATTCACGCTCCGCGTGATTCCGCAACCACGCCGACTGCGAATCGATTCTACGAGCGAAGCGAACTGGGCGAATGACCGATTAGAGATTGCACAACGGATCGGCTTTGATGTTGCGTACGAGCGATTGTCACAAGTCAGGCTCACGGTCCCGCGCGATCTTCCACCAGAGCGATTCCGTTTCTTCAGAGATCGCGACCTGGAACTGGCGGCGGAATGGAGCGACGGGCCGAATGCTCAGACCCGGCAGGTCCGACTCGTTCTGCCCGAGCCCAAAATTGGCAAATTCGAAATCCAAGTCCAGTTCTTTTTGCGGATCGCAGAAGAGACTGCATTGGACGGAGACACTGTGGTTTCAATTCCGATCGTTCAGTCGGTCGATGAACCCTACCATCAAACCCGCGTCGTATTGGCTCGACGTGAGACATTTGAAGCTTCGTCAGCAACAGAACAATGGAAGCCACAGCCGTTGCGGCCAGAGGCTTGGAGCTGGCAGGCCGAGGGAACTCGCCCTGAATTCGGGCTGCGCGTCACTCGATCTGGGGTCAGTGCGAATGGAACCGCGAGCGTCACTCGCGGCCTGATCTCCTCGATCTTCGGGCATGACGGACGAGTCATGGTGCGGGCGCAGTTTCGCATTGACGCCCGTTCCAACACGCTGGGAGTTACACTCCCCACGGCTGCCGAAACACCGCAGTTCTACTGGGACAAAGTCAATTTGACGCCCGGGTTGGCGGTGGTCGAACTGCCAGTCGGTTCGCGAAAATTCTCGATGCATCTTCCGGACGCTCGTGGTCGTGACCATTTGCTGACGATCGATTACCAGTTGCCCAGTGGTGCACGGGAAGGGTTACCAAGTTCCATTGAACTGCAGTCACCTCAGCTACCGCAATGTGCCTGGGATGCTCAAGTCGTCTGGCAGACTGCGATCCAGCCTGATCGGCATCTGCTGACTCACCCGACTACGGCAACCCCCATGTTTCGCTGGCGAAGACTGGGATTGTTCTGGTACCGGGTTTCCGATCCCACACCTGAACAATTGCAGGTCTGGATTGGCGCCGGTTCAGGTCCCGATTCGATCGTTGCTCCTGATTTGAATTCACCTCAACTCGCCTACAATCTCTATACGTTCAGCCAGATCGGTACGCCGCGCGGTCTCAGTTTCCACACGCTCAGTCGACCAATGGTCGTGCTGTTTGGTGCGGGGATTTCGTTTGCGTTTGGATTTGTCTTACTGCGAATCCGGATGCTACGACATATTTTGACGGTACTGACAGCCGGGTTGGGGCTGGCGGCCATTGGACTATGGAATGCCGCGCCACTGGAGCTGCTGATGCAACCGATGATTTGCGGATTAATCTTCCCGGTGATGGCCGTATTAATCGAAGGCTGGTTCCGACGCTCGTATGGCGGAACAATCCTTTCGCTGCCGACGGCAGCAGAACTGGCTGCGGCGCATGGCAGCCGATCGGAAATTATTGATGACATTGATCCTGATCAGTCAACGACCTTGCGTCCCCCTGTCTCAGACAGCAGCCAGGGCATGCGAGTGGAATCCGGGAGTGGCGTGTCATGACGCCAGAAACCTGGGCTTCAGGGCGTTCTGCCACACTACAACAGTCTTCAGTCGTGCAGTGTTCGCTGAGGGAACCTTCGACAAAGCGACACACGACGTCTCGATGGAGCGTCAAGTGCCGTACGTCCGCGAACTTCGCTCGACTGGCAATTTTCCTGTCGCTCGTTGTGGGGACGGTCGAAAGCCGGATCGATGCCGCTCCACCAAGTTTCGCGGAATCAAAAATTCGGCGAATTGATGTCCCGTCAGATCGACCCGCCGCCTGGTCGAACGAGGCCAAATCGCTGATTGCAATTCCTCGCGACGAATTTGAGCAGTTGCTAAGTGCGAACGAAACAGAACAGCCAGCACCGCGATCGGCACAACTGACTACGGCTCATTACACCGCCACGCTCACCGGCCATGTCCTGCGGGATGGTCGGGCTCGGCTTTCGGTGCAAAGTGTCAGTTCGGAACCGGTGCTGTTGCCGCTTGGCCAGTTCAACCTCGCAATTCGAGACCTCAGTTGGACGGATCGTGCCGCGGTCTGGGGAACAGACGAATCGGGATTCTCCTGGCTGCTCGCAGATCAGCCTAAAGGTGAGATTCAGATGAGTTGGAGTGCTGCGGGACGTCTGCTCGCAGAGGAACTTCACTTTGACTTGCAACTTCCCCCAGCGGCGATTTCTACGATCGATTTACGCCTTCCCCGCGATCAGGTTCTGCGATCGACACCGGAAGCCCGACGTATCGACGAAGGTTCCGATGCAAACTGGCAGGTCTGGCGGATCCATGCGGGTAGCGAGCGTCGTTGCCGTGTCGCGATCGCTCCAACTCGCCCCAAGGTGGACCGCCCCCCATCCATCTTGTTCGAACATGAACTCGGTGCAATCGTCCGCGAGCAGGATCTGCGGTTTCAGACCGTATTTCAGGTGGAAGTGTTTGACACTCCCGTCACAGAATTGACGTTCACCGTTCCGGCCAGTGTCGATGTTTATGCGGTGACCTACGGCCAGGATGTTTCACTCACCTGGTCCCGTCCGAATAAGGCCGATTCCACGGGAACGATCAACGTGCGACTTCCCGGACCGTTGCTGGGCCGAAGCCGCCCGATCCGCATTGATGGTGTCGCCGTCCAGAAGCCAAATTCGCCAATGGTTTCGCCACAGATTGCCGTGAAGGATGGTGTCTTCACCGGCGGAAGACATACGTTGACGATTGTCGCCCCGCTTCAACTCCGTTCGTTTCGGCCGTCGGGATTTCGGCAGCAGACCCCTGCGACAATGACGCCGGATGGCGAGAGTTACACGTTCGTGCAAATGCTCCCTGATGCGCAGTTGGTACTGGATGTTGGACGGCCACAGGCATCTCTGGCGGCACAGGCCCAATGCCTGTTTGAGATGACTGAATCGACATGGACACTGGTCGCCGATTTAACGTGGACGGCGTCGAGCGGCGGAGTGTTTCAGACCGAATGCCAATTCCCTTCGGATTGGGAAATCACGGATGTGCGACTCCCCTCAGAACTCGGCACAGCTCGACTGGCAGGATGGGATCTGGCAGTTCAGTCAGGGGGACATTCACTGCTGACGATCGAATTTCTCGAAGCGCTGGCTCCCACGGTTCCGCGCACAATTCGCGTTCTGGCTCGCCGCCGGCCCGTTGCCGCAGGAACTTCGATTCCCGTTCCCCTGCCACATCCGACGAACTGTCACTCCGTCGAAAGCATGCTGGGATTAGTCGTTCCGGCCGAGTTCTCGCCCTATATGTCCGATGACGCACGTCTGGAACGAGTTTCAACACCGGACGTCATGTCATCACTGACCCCGCGCAAAGTCGGACAGAACCAGAGTGAGTACTGGTTTCGGCGGGAATCGACGGATAGCGGCGGTTCCATGCAGCTCGTGTCACGTCTGCGTCGTGTTTCTGCTTCGAACCAGACTGTGATCGTCGCGACACCAGGGGAATATCTCGAACTGTATCGCATTCGTTGCTCTGCAGAAGGGGCACCGATCGATCGGTTGCTGGTCTACCTCACGCAGCCCGCTCAACCCGGCGCCGAAGTCCGCTGGTCGATCGTCGCCCCAAGGCAAGGAGAATTGATTTCGCATCGATTGCCAGTCGCCCAACACGCCGACTGGAACTGCCCCGAGATCGGTGAACTGTGGGAACTTCGACTGCCGCCGATTCCGGCTGGTTCCATTCAGGTTGAAGGAAGACGAGAAAACCGCTGGACACCAGTGTCACGCCCCGCATTGCTCGTCGTTCCTCAATCCACCGACCGCAAATCACAAGTTACATTAAGACATCCCGGATCGCTCGACCTGCAGGTCGATTCCACGGCGATGGACGTTGTCCCTGCAAAGACAATTCCAAATGGCCCAGACGATCCGACGGTCGAACCCCCGTCAGCCGTTGAAGCGATCTCGAATGAACGTGTCCGCGAATGGTCATTCGAAAATCCCGCCGCATCGCTGTCATTGACGCTCAAGAATCCTGAACGCTCGCGCGAGTTCCCGACAATGGTTTCGCTGCGTCTCCGTTCGCTCCTGTCGTCAAATCCTCAAGGATTCGATTTGTACCGAGCTCAGATCCGTCTGGAAAACGGGACGGCAAGCGACGAACTTCGCATCCTGCTGCCTCCCACTGCAGCACTCCAACAGGTCACGATCGCAGGACAGGCGACAGTCCCCAATTACCAGGGGGACGAACTGCTCCTTTCTGACCTGGATGCCACGCGCCGGGACGTCGTTGAACTGCTTTACCGCGTCCCGTCGAAAGGTGGCGGTATTCGCGACGTTCATCGAATCATGGTCCCACAGATTTCAGCAACGGTCCTGGGATTCTCTTGGGAATTCGCGATTCCCCCCACTGTCAAAGTTTTTTCGGAACCCGTCGGGGTCCGATTGACTCGCCCCCTGTCAAACTCAACCTGGACCGAAAAGCTATTTGGTCCACTGGGACGTTCAGGAGAAGAAGCCTTTTTCAACCCATTCGCGTTGGAGTCGTGGCGCGAATTTTTCAATCCAGGGCGTTCGACCGATCATGGGGAAGGGGACTTCAGTCGAGATTTAATTGCCCCGGCGGAATGGCATGTTCACGAATCCATATCTGCACTTGTCCCGACAGAGATCATTCTCGAAACCTGGCAGACTCGACAGACGCGTCTGCTTGCATGGATTGCACTTGTCATCAATCTCATGCTTGGAATTCTGGTCCGAATGGTCGGCTGGAAGTACCGCGACCGCCTCGCGGCCTACTGGCTTGCTCTGATGGCCGCGGGGGCCTGCTTTTCGCCGTCACCGTATGCCGAAATGTTTGGCGGGGCGATCGCAGGGACAGTGATTGCCCTGCTGTCCCCGCGGAAGTCGCTGATCTCGCAGCGACGTGATCCGTCGCTCGTGGTTCCCATGGGGAGCACACACAGTTTCGACTGGGGAGCGCCAGCCAGTCTGATTCTGCTTGTTGGCCTGACTGCGGCGGTTGCTCAGGAGCCTTCGATCTCTGTCCCTCCGTTACCACAACTTAAGCCCGCCTCTCCTCGTTTTCCTGTTCTTGTCCCGGTGGATGCCGATGGCAAACCCTCAACCGAGCTACCACTGGTCTATTTGCCACAGAAGTTACTGACATCGCTGAAAGAATCCGCACGTACGAAATCGCCGCTTCCTCAGTCGTTGATTGCGTCAGCCAGTTACACCATGACAGCAAAGTCAGGAGGTGCCGATTCGCTGCAGGCGAAATTCAAAGTCCATCTCCTGGACCGCTCGCAGGATCATCAGATCCTGCTCCCCGTGACAGATGCATTCCTGACGGGAACGGATGCCTGCCGAATTAATGGCAAATCGCACCCGGCACAGATCGCACCGGACGGACGCGGGTTCCGCATCACATGGAGTGCCGCAACGGATGATGCCGCGAAAGGCCCCACGACTCTCGATATCGAGCTCGATCTGAAACGGGTTGGAACTCGTAATGCACTCGGAGGTAGCTTTCAGTCAAAGGTCCCAAGTGTCGCAGCGTCGCACTGGTCAATTACGCTGCCTGAGCCGGTTGTATTCTTCGAGGCTGCCGGGGTTCAAGGGGCTACTGAAATCTCGGCTGATAAGAAGACGTTTGAAGTTGATCTCGGTTCTACCACCACGGTCGATGTTCGCTGGTCACAAAATGCACCGGAACTGCGAGTTCAACGCCTCGAAGTCTCACAACTGCAGTCGTTGGATTTGCGGGCCACTCATGGCGAATTGCGATTCCGGATTCGTTGCGAGCCAACTGAGGGGCAGTTTGATTTCATCGAATTTGACTTACCCCCCAGGAGCCTGGTCCGCGAAGGCGATATTCGCGCGACAAACCTGTTACGTTCCGAATTGACCACGGATGCTCAGGGAATTCAGCGGCTGCGTGTCATCTTCTCGGAACCTCAGCGGAACAAATTCACGATTGACGGAACGATCCAGCTCGCCATTCCCGAGGGGATCGCTCATTTGCCATTGCCTCAGCTTGCTATTACACGATCGCCAGGGACAAAGGTCACGACAGTTCAAAACTGGTGGTGTGTCAGTTCGCCTCCTGAGTACCGGTTAGAACATCAGAATCTGGAAGTGGATCTCCTGGGAGCGGTCTCGTCGGCAGACTTCCTGCAGGCTTGGGGAGATTCGCCCCCGACCGGACGGCTGCAGCTGTTGTTTCAGCCGCGCGAGGCATCGACCGCACAATTCACCGTTACGCCACAAATCCCCAGACGGCGGGTGTTGTCGTGGAGTCAGACAGGAACCGTTGGACGACGGCGGCTGGAATGGACTGTCAACGCACGTCTTGAGACATCTCAAGCTCCCGTCTACCAGCATTTTCTGCTCGTTGATCGACGATTGCAGATTGAATCGATTTCTGTGATCGAAGGGGGAGCCGAACGACTGGTTCGCTGGTCCGAAAATCGCATTGGTGCGTCCCCGACGCGCGTCGTACTTTTCCTGAGCGACAAGACGACCGGCATCCAGCAACTGGTCCTTAAGGGGAGCCTGCCAACCCGCTACGGACGAGTTACGCCGCTTCCATTTGTTCGCTGCGAAGAGGCGGAACTGGTCGAATCTCGCTGGGAACTGTTTCACGAACCTGATGTCGAAGTCGATCTGACACTTCCACGGGGAGTCCCCCCGTTCGAGCCAGACGAGTCCGTGGAAAGTGACGGGAGACAACTGGTTGCCCGGTATCAGACCGCTGACCCAGACCCCAAGACTTCCATTCGCGTTTCGGCTGTCCAGGCACGTTGTACTGTGCGAGCTGCTGCTGCGTTGATCCGGGGCGACGGGGCAACGTGGAAACTCGCCGGACAGTTAAAACTCGCCCCCGAAGGGGAGTCACCGCGACGAATGGGAGTCCTCTTCCCTGCCTCTTATGATCCAGCGCGTGTGCGGGTTGATCGGGCAGAAGCAAACTGGCACGAACCCGTCGATGGTCTTCGTCGCCTCGACCTGACCCTGATGCCCGATCCTGGTGAGGTTCTGATCTCGTTCGACACGGTCGTTGACGAACCAGCCAAAGGGGATTGGGGACTGCCTTTCCCGGAACCTCAGGAAGCAATTTCCCAACAGATACACCTGATGATCGGCCCGGCAGACGCGTGGACCCCGCTGGAGGGGACCGAACTGAAGCCGGATGAATCCCCGGCCTGGGCCGAGGAAATCCTTGATGAATTCCGCTCCGAGGCAACTTCGGCCGAATACCAGCTCACCGCACAACCGATTCGATTGCGGCGTAACCAGTCCACAACGCATCTGGAACATCCTGAGATTCGCTTGATGGACCATTCCCTCTGGCTGACAGAGCAGGGGGGCCGATTTGGAGTGACTCGGGCGTATCTTTCGCAAACGAGAGATTCCATCCAGTTCGAAGTTCCCGATGGCTTTAAAATGGTTGCCGTCTTTCTGGACGAACGACCACTTCCGTTGCCGGTTCCGGTGGAGGGAAAACTGCTGATTCCCCTTGCAGGGGGTGGCCGTGAATCGCTCCTGGTCTTGAACTGGCAACAACCAACCCCTCGAAGTACCGGACTGGCACGGATTCAAAACGAAACCTTACCACGAGCCATTCACATTGATGTCGCAAAGACATTGGTCACCGTGATTCCGTTTCGCGATGGCATGACGATCAGCCGCGATGGGGCTCGTAAACTCGACTGGATGGATGCCGCACTGGATCGCCTGGAAATGCTGCTGGGACGACAGGAAAGCCTGGGAAGCGATCCGCGCGCTGCCGCAGCCAATCGACGGCTGATCTTCGACCTGCAATCCCAGATCGCCGCGAGACTTCCCAAGGGACTGGCGAGATCCGATGCCGCAATGCCTGCACTGCTGGTGCGGTGGAATCGAATGGTCCCAACATTGAATCAACTCGAGCCTCCTGCACAGACCGGCACACCGACTTCCGCGGAAGCACGGGGAATGCAACTGAATGAGCAGTTTGTCGATCTGCCTCATGCCATGCGTGTTGCAGTTTCTCTGGAGAATCCATCCGTCAATTTCTGGATGCTGGACAGTCGCTGGGTGAACGGAGTCGGCGCATGCCTGCTTTGCCTGGTGGCAATTCCAGTGTTCCGGCGATTGATCCGACTGGATTGGGGAGAATGGCTGAACACCCGATCAAGCATCGCCTGGCTACTGCTCGGCCTTGTCTGGTGGTTCTGCCTGACGCCAGGTCCGGTCGGTCCCGCCATCATCGCCGTGGCGACCATTCGCTCCCTGGTCTATCGTCGCCAGGCCCAGAATTCGGTCATGGTCGTCGAATCCTGATCACTGCCTGACGTGGTTCGCGTCAGGAGTCATATGACGGGGGGACGACGGGTAGCGGGAGACTCGTCGATTCTGGTAACGATTGTCCGTCACGAGAAGCATCGCTGACCGTACGCTCGGCGGACTTCACGCAAATCGGTTGTGAATGTATCGCCCATTTGTTTTTTTGAGATTGTGTGTCGGAAAAACGACCTCGTAGAATCGCTCAGGGCGCAATCAGGGGTCGGGTCAACGATTTTTCGATTTTGGCCGGGCAAAGACTTCCTTTAATGACCACACTCTTTCCTGCCAAAATCGAAAAATCGTTGACCCGACCCCGACGCGAATATCACTTGGCGTGATGATGGCGACGTTGTGAATGAAGCACCGGCAAAGATCTATTTCGCAGCCTTTGCCTTTTGTTCTTCGCGTTGCTTCTTTCCTTTTTCGAGGAATTCCTGTTCGTATTTCAGCTTTTCCGCGGGAACCGCAGCAGGCGTCACGGGCGTTCGATCGAGTTTGATTTCTGTCGTCAACGTTCGCAGTTTCACGTTGCGATACCAGACGGGGTCACCATGATCCTGCAGATGCAATTGAGCCCCTCGCTTGGCCAGGTCGGCACCACGAATATCGAGAAGTTCCACTTCGAATTTGTATTTCGGATCGGTGTAATCGAAGTCGACCACTTTCACACCGTTCAGCCAATGCTGAATGACTGATCCCTGACAGACGATGCGACCAGAATTCCATTCCCCAACAGACTTGGTGACATCCTTCGACGGAGGCATACAGAAATACAATGAAGCGGCACTCGTGCGAGGGTTCTTCCCGTCACTGTGCTTGGAATTATCGAGAACCTGATATTCGTACTGGCCCGGGCGATAGTAAACCCCGCTGTTACTTCCAGGACCAACCTTCCAGTCAAACCGTAATTCGAAATTGTCCGGAATCGGCTTCACTTTGTAGGTGATACCGCCCCCTTTGTCGGCTCGGCCAAATACCCCGTCTTCAACTTTCCAGTTGCCGGCCTGGTTCCATCCTTCCAGATCGCGACCATTGAACAACAGCTCAAAACCGTCTTTCTTTTCTTCATCGGAAAGCACGTTTAACGACTCAGCACGGGCGATCGTCGAACAGAACAGACTGGCGGCGAATACCATCAACGAAAATCTGCGGATCATGAATGCAGTCTCCTGAAAGCGGGAATTGTCTTTCGAATACCCGCCTCATCGTACGCATCTGCGTCCGCAAATTCACTGATCAGGCACGATCCTCGGCCGCGATTTTCGCGCGGGCTTTCCAGAGCGATTCCAGCACCGCTTCGATGTATTGCTCTTCAGCAAACGGGCTGAGAATGTAACTCTTCAGTGCCACCATCGGTTCGCCATAGTCCGTCTCGCGATAACAATCGGTCAGAGAAATGACCACTCCTTCACCTTTCAGTGCATCGGCCTGAACCAGATGAAAGATGCGACGATTGTATTCGTTATGGGCCAGCAACTTTTCGCGGTACGAAGCCTCTTTCAATTCGTGCTCGGCAATGCTGAATGTATCTACGCCATCAGGATAGACGCGAAACAGAGTGACCGGACCAAAGTTGCCGCGATTAACAACCGTGGTGGCAGCATGTCCTTCCAGGTGTTCTCGCAGCTCTTCCGCCATGGCAACAACATGCCCGAGCAATGACCGAAGACCGTTCTTTCCAAACAGCCTCAAATTGGCCAGGGCAGCCAGTGCCCCGCTGCCACTGCGCGACGTTTCCAGCGTGTAACGTCCGGGATGATAGTGACCATCGTGAAACAGATACGGAGTATCCGACTGCTCACGCGAGATCAGTTCCAGATCGTGTGAATTCTTCACCAGAAACAGCGTGGAGATATACGGGCAGAACCCTGTCTTGTGAAAATCGATCCCGACAGAATCGGCCAGCGGAAGCTGCTGGATACGCCGCCGCGCCCCGGCGAGGGCTCGAACAGTGCGAGGCCGAAAGTCGAGTACGTTAACGTGGAAATCGTAGTCATTGAAGACAGACCATGCCCAGCCAATGACCGCATCGGCATGGATATGTGGAACGTAATCCAGCTTGAATTCATCGACCAGGCGGTCACGGATGTCGTGAATGGTGCCAAGGTCATCCAGACCAAAGTGGTCTGTTGTTCCCATCGTCGCAACGATCGCAGCAATCTTTCCACCACCAGCAAGAACCTCGCGCGCCATCGTCTCCAGCAGGCAGGTCCGCATCTCGTTCTCGGGCGAGCAGGGGGTCTGAATCACGTTGTCCTGCCCGATTCCCAGCCAGTTTGCCACGGTCAAGCAGGCATAGTGAGCCCGTTCCGAGCAAAGGATCACGACTCGTTCGCGAATCCCAGTCCGACCACTCTCCGGACAGGCCTTCGCCAGTCCAAGTTTCACGCCATACAGGATGGTTGCTGTGCCGCCAAATGTGAACAATCCCGCTGAATGAGCAGGATCGTAACCAATCATTGAGGCGGTCATCGATGAGACTTCGACCTCGGCAACAGCCACCTGCTTCGAAGACTCTTCGCTCACCAGATTCGGATTGTAAATCGACGGCAGCAGCCCCCCGATGATGCTGGCAATCGTAGGTGGGGGGACAACATTGATCTGAGCCCGAGGGTGCCCCCAGATAAACAGCCCGGACAGATGCTGGACCAGCATCTGAGTCACATGTTCCAACGACTGCGGCGCGTCTTCGACTCGTGACAGTCGCGCACCTTCGTAGTCCAGCACCGCAGGCTTGCCAAGCAACGGCGAGACAGACTTCATCGCGTCGAGTTGATCGAGCGCCCGCAGGAAGGAAAACACAAAATACGCGTCATGAACCCGATCGGAAACGGGTTGAGGAAACGCCTGTCGCAATGACGCGACAAGTTCAAGATAGGGCGATGTCATCACTGATTTCCGCGAGGAGAGAAGAGCACGCAATCGGATCGCTCACGCGAACTGGTCTGGACTCGCGGTCTGCTTCGTCAGTTTCCGGCCCGGGTCGCGAATTGTGCTCCACGGAATGCCGAGAGGTCGACCGCATTTGTCTTCAAGACTTGCTCGTAAAAGGCTTTTGCGTTCGCCTTGTCACCAGCCTGCGATCGTCGCTCAGCAATAAAGTAGTACGCTTCTGCCAGTTGAGCATTCTTCAGGGCAGGGGTCTCGGCCTTGTCAACGGCCTTCACCAGATCCTGCTCCGAGATCTTACCATTCAGAAACAGAACAAGCTGATCAATCCAGTCGCGTTCCCCTTCGGGACGCTTCAACGTCGCTTCCAGAATCTGCGGCAGAGTCTCCACTTTTCCTTGCAGAACGAGAATCCATGACCGCCACGGATTCAGGTACCGCATCCCTGCGTTCATTGCCAGAGACTGGTCGAACGAGGCCATCGCGCCGGCGTAGTCGCGGGCAAAAAACTTCGCGAAACCGAGGTCAGCCTGGGCAACGGGATTCTGAGGATCAAGGCGGATGGCCTGATTGTAGTCTTCAATCGCCCCGTTCACATTCAGTTGCGACAGTCGACAGGTTCCTCGCAGGCTGTAGAACAGCGGGTGCTTGGGGTCCAGCTTGATCGCTTCTCCGTAATCGACTTCCGCAGCGGGAAGGTTGCGTTCAGACTGTGACGTAAATCCGCGATTGGCATACGCCACGGCGTACTTCGGATCGATCTGCAAGGCTTTATTGAAGTCGGCAGCAGCTTCCTTGAATCGACCCTGGTGCTGCAGAAACAATCCGCGGTTATTGAAGACGAGGGGATTGTTGGGAAACGTCTCAACGGCGTGGGTGAAGGCTTCCAGTGCCTTGTCAGGCTTTCCGGCCACGACATACCCTTCAGCCAGACCAACATGTGAACCGAGATGGCCAGGAAAGACCTTGATGGCGGCCTGATAATCCTGAGCAGCCGCATCCATGTTCTTCAGGTGAATGTAGGCAGCCGCTCGCTGATAAAACGTGTTGGCTCGCTGTTCGGGAGTCAGATTCGGGCGATCCAGAACACTCTTGCCGACTTGCAGCACGACTTCAGCATGCTCCTTACGGCCTTCCAGATTGGCGAGCGACGTCATCCCGTACATGTAGGGGAGGTAGTAGTTGATTTCGTTGCTGCCACCAGACCGCAACGATTCACGAGCATCTTCGATCCCCAACCGCAGCTCTTTACCATCCCGCCGCACGACACCCAATTCGACGTGAGCACTCGCACGTAAGTACAGAGCCAGATGGTCCTTAGGGTTTTGCGACAGTACGCGGGTGGTCAGTTCCAGACACTTCGCGAAATCAGCCGACTGGTACGCAGCCTCCGCGTCCTTCTTGAGCTTGTCCGCTTCGGAATCCTGGGCAAACGCGGTTCCGACGACAGCAAAAACAACCAGCAGCCCCGAGGCGCATCCGTGCAGGGACATGGGAACCCCCTTGAAATAAAGTCTTGTCAATCCTCCGACAATCGATCCAGATTGAGATTCAAACTAGAAAATGCCGTCGAGTCAACACCATCGCGGCTGGATCACACGATTCCGACGCAGTTTTGCGGTGTTTTCGCAGAGGTCATTCTGGGCGAGCCCCGGACCGCACGATGGCTCGACGGTCTCCATGGCGAGATTCTTTTCGGGGATACTCTTGAAAGAAGGAGCCTCGGGTGCCGATGATGAATTCATTGAACGTCATCTGTTTGGCTCGATGACTTTGAAGTCCGTCGAAAAGCTGACAGCGTTTCGCTCTAAAGATGGTCGCCCGGGCGCTGCAAAGTTGAAAGCTCTCAAAGAGCGAGACACTGCGGCGGGCGTCAATTACACTGAGGTACAATTGTGATCGCTCTGCTGGTTCCCCGCAGTCACTGTATCGCCGTGAAGGAAGCTCAGGGCTGGACGATGCTGCGTGCAGACGGCTCGCAAGAATTTCGTTCCGACATCGATCTGGAATGTGATCATACATTCAGAGACAACGGCGATACGCACGTCGTGAAGGTCGGTTCACTGTCAGAGGCACGCGAGGTGTTAACGACAGCGATGGCAGAGATGGATGCCCTCGATTTGCTATTGCTGTCGATTGACCCTACATTGTCCGAGGAAACCCGGTGCTGCTGCGTCGAAGAACTCGAACCGTTATTGGTCGAACAGCGTGTTGTTGATTCACTGAATTCTCTAATGTCCGCGAAGCCGCTCCCGGCGACGTCAGATATTGAAGGGGCGATTCGGCTTTCATTAAAAGCGCAACGGAGTTTGACGGCAATGTATCTGCAGCGATTGAAGCTGCGGCAACCTCCAATCGCACGTGTGCAACAGGGGTGGGATGAGTTGGCAGATGACTTGTTCGAATCCTCTGCCGAGCGATCACGGTTCGAGGGGGCATGCCTGCAAGCCGGTATTTTCAAGGATTTCACAGACGCGGTCTGTCATACGTGGGGGGAGGAACCAATACCAACATGAAGTTCCTCAGGAACCATCACAGTTCCGCGTGCGCGTCGATTCTCGTTTGAGGCTGAATTTGTCTCATCCGGTCACAATGCATCCGTGCCGTTCGTCAAATCAATTTCAGTGGGGCAGAACGATGGAGGGCAGGACGATAGAGACGCAACAAACAACTCCGTTTCGTCGGCTTCCCTGATCGACTACAATCTCGACGCCACATTGGGGATGTGACTTGGTATTCAAGCACGGCCTTGTCACAGACTCCAAGACCGTAGCACCCCCCATTTTGAAAAATGGCATTGGTCCCGCCTTTTTGATTAAAAGATTCCCGCCGAGGATTGTCATGCTGCGCTGGTTCGTCTGGTCCGGGTTGTTGTCTCTTTCTTTGCTGAATATCAGCCTGGCTGCTGATCCTGTTGATCCGAGTCGGTTTGAAGTGACGCCACTCGTCACCGGTCTCAAGCAGCCAATGGAATTGGATGTTGCCAGGGACGGGACGATCTTCCTGATTGAACTCGATGGGAAGCTGAAATCGATCAATCCCAGAACCAGCGAAGTGACGCTGGTTGCTGACCTCAAGGTCACCACCGCTCAGGAAAACGGACTCATCGGACTGGCCCTCGATCCGAAGTTCACCGAGAACGGATGGATCTATCTGCAATACTCGCCGCCAGACTTTCCCGGACAGCACATCAGCCGGTTCACTCTGGTAAATGGCAAACTCGATCTGACGTCCGAAAAGGTTCTGCTGAAGTTTGAAGAGCAGCGTAAAGAATGTTGCCACCATGCCGGCTCAATGCAGTTTGGGCCGCGAGGCGAGCTGTTCATTGCAACCGGCGATAACACTCACCCGCATGGCGATTCCCAGGGCTTCGCCCCGATCGACGAACGAGCCGACAAGTCCCCCTGGGATGCTCAGAAGTCCGCAGGGAATACCAACAGCCTCAGCGGCAAGATTCTGCGGATCAAACCGAAAGACGATGGAACGATCGAAATCCCGGACGGGAACCTGTTCCCTAAAGATGGTTCCAAGGGGCGACCCGAGATCTACGTGATGGGATGCCGCAATCCCTGGCGAATGACCGTCGATTCGAAAACAGGATTCGTTTACTGGGGTGAGGTTGGGCCGGACGCAGGTGGCGACGGGCCGCGCGGGCCACGTGGCTACGATGAGATCAACCAGGCACGCAAAGCAGGAAACTTCGGGTGGCCCTATTTCGTCGGAAAAAATTTCGCCTACGCGGACGTCGATTTCGCGACGGGAGCGATCGGCGCAAAGTTTGACCCGAATGCTCCGGTCAATGAATCGCTGAACAACACCGGCGAGAAACTGCTTCCTCCCGCTCAACCGGCGATGATTTACTATCCGGGTGGACCTTCGGCCGAGTTTCCAGAACTGGGGCAGGGGGGCCGAACAGCGTGTGCCGGGCCGGTCTATCACTTCGACAGCAGCCTCAATTCGAAGACAAAGTTTCCAGCAGCCTATGACGGCGCCTTATTCATCTACGAATGGTCGCGACACTGGATCAAGGTCGTGCATCTCGATGAAAAACAGGACGTGAAGAAGATCGAACCCTTCATGCCCGGCCAGACTTTCGTTCGACCGATCGACATGCAGTTCGGGCCGGAAGGTTCGATGTACCTGATCGAATATGGCGATACCTGGGGCATCAATCAGAACGCTCGACTGGTCCGCATCGATTATGTCACCGGCAATCGAGCTCCTGTCGTCGTCGCTTCGGTGGAAAACAACATCGGCAAGCAACCGCTACTTGTTTCACTGTCGAGCAAGGGGACATTTGACAAGGACGGTGCCGACGAACTGAAGTATGAATGGCGAGTGACGCGGGCGGCGGAAACCAAACCGGGCGAAGACCCAAAACCGACTGGAACGGCGACGACCGCTCCCTCGGAAGTCAAAGTCGTTTCACGCGAGCCGAATCCGCAAGTGACGTTTGATACTCCCGGCGTCTACAACGTCGAACTCGTCGTCGCGGATCCTCATGGTGCCAGTCGGTCGGCATCGGTTCCTGTACTGGTCGGCAACGAACGACCTGTCGTGAAGTTTCTACAGCCACAAGTTGGCGACTTCTTTGAACCTGACCAACCCATCACCTATCGATTGTCGGTGAAAGATCTTGAGGACGGTACGAACGACGATGACGAAATGGATGTGGAACGCCTGCTGGATTCTGCAGCCGCCGGACGGGTTTCCGTCAACGCAGTCTATTCCACGGACCCGATACCGTCTGCGAGTGGTTCCGCCGATAGTGATATCGGCCCGGCCGGGATGAAGTTGATGAAGCGCAGCGACTGCTTCAACTGTCACGCTGTCGACCAGAAGCGAGTCGGCCCGACTCTGCTGGAAGTTGCCAACAAGTACCGCGACAAAGAAGGGGCCATGGAAGCCTCTATTCAGCGAGTCCTCAAGGGATCGACAGGCGCATGGGGCAAGATCCCGATGATTCCACATGCCCAGCACACGCCGGAAGAAGTTCGTGAGATGGTTGGCTGGATTTACAGTCTGCAACCCGCAGGACTGGTTCGAGTCTTCCCGGGCTTCGTGGGAGACGTCACTGTCGGAAAGGATGAAGGGACGAAGGGGGGGCACTACAAGCTGGAAGCGAACTATACCGATCGCGGAGCAGCAACGATTCCCCCTTTGAGTGCCTCAGCATTACTCTACCTGCGGCCAAGACTGGTCGAAGCTGAATCGGCCGACCAGATCAGCGGTTCTCAAGTCCTGTCGTCTGGAAATGCCAGTGGCGGAAAATTCATCGGCGCCATCAATCACGGTCACTTCCTGCGATTCAACGGCATCGCTCTCGATCAAGTCAAGAAGCTGACGCTGAAGATCGCTTCGGCAGGAGCCGGCGGAGCCATTGAAGTCCGCATCGACAAGCCGGATGGCGAATTGCTGGCAACGGTTCCCGTGGAAGTAAACGGCGCCTGGGAGAAATTCTACGAAAAGACCGTTGACCTGCCGGAAACAAAAGGACGCCACGATCTGTATATTCGATTTACTCACCCCGGCCAGGCGGGCGGCCTGATGAATCTGGACTCGATCCATTTCGCGCGTTAGAACCAATTCGCCGTTAAGAATCATTCCCCATGCATTGTCACCGCTGTTTGGCTTCGATCGATCAGCCGGAACGCGCTAGCGTCCGGTTTGAACCGTGGGCTAGCGCCCAGCGGCTGATGGGTCGAAACTGTTTTTCACCTGTGACAAAGTAACGACAGACGACGATCCATCGCCTATATGATCCGAGGAGACAACGATGCTGAATCTTCTGAGTCGACGACCGTCGGTTTGCAGTGGCATCTCCCGACGGGGACTGCTGCAGGCGGGCGGGGCGGGTCTCTTCGGACTGAATGTCGCACAGTTACTGCAAGCGGAAGACGCGACGCCCGACCGAAAGCCTCGAGCGAAAAGTGTCATCTTCCTGTTTCTGTTTGGCGGGCCGAGTCAACTGGAAACATTTGACATGAAGCCCGCCGCAACTGCCAAGGTGCGGGGGCCTTATTCGGCAATTGCGTCTCGCAGCCCCGATCTAAAGATTTGTGAACTGCTCGGTCGATGTGCGGCGATTTCCGACAAGTTTGCGGTCGTGCGGACGATGTCTCATGCCTACAACGACCACAGCGGCGGTGGTCATTACATCCAGACGGGGAAGCGATGGCAGATCCCTGTTGGAGGCGGATTCAACGCGACCCCTCAGGACTGGCCCTCCATCGGATCGGTGGTCGAATACCTAGCTCAAAATCGTTCGAGTGGCAGCGTCGCCAGCGACGGCGACAAATCGCGAAGCGGGCTGCCCAGTTATGTCGTCCTTCCCAACAGTCTCGGCAAGATTCAAACTTATTCCGTCCGGTTGAAGCGCCCAGGAGAATATGCAGGCTGGCTGGGACGGGGTTACGATCCGGTCACCACATCCATCGACAAGAAAAACGACACTGACAATCCCTACTTTCGTGACTGTGCTGACAGTGAACTGACGTTTCAGATCGATGGATTGATTTCACCCGAAGCAGTGACGCTCGACCGAATCCAGCGCCGGCAATCGCTGCTGGCCCAGTTCGATCAGCAGTTGCGACAATTGGATCAGCAGAAGACTCTTTCGGCATACGACCGTTATCAGCAACGTGCGTTGGCCCTCGTCGCATCAGAACGAACACGGAATGCCCTGGATTTAAGGCAGGAATCTGCCGCAATGCGAGACCGCTACGGACGACACCTGTTTGGCCAGTCGACATTAATGGCTCGCCGACTGGTTGAAGCACGGGTTCGCTATGTGACGGTCCACTGGGATTGCCCGGACGGTTACAGTTGGGATTCGCACGCCAACAGCAAGGATGTGGGGCAACATCTGATCCCGGGCCTCGATCAGACACTGTCGGCGTTGCTGCTGGATCTGGAAGACCGCGGGTTACTCGATGAGACCCTGGTGGTCTGCTTGGGAGAAATGGGACGCACCCCGACAGCCAATGCCAACTGGGGACGTGATCACTGGAGTACCCTTTTTCCAGCCGTCGTAGCAGGTGCCGGTGTTCGTGGAGGTCTGGTCCTGGGACAAACCGATAAAGACGCCGCTTATGCAGTGACTCCTCCCTATAAACCCGAAGACCTGGCCGCCACGGTCTATCATGCTCTGGGCATCAATCCGGAACTGCGATTGCCAGATTCCCTGGGTCGACCGGTCGCACTCCTGGAGGATGCCACACCGATTCTTGAGTTGTTCGGTGCCTCCTGAATTGCTTGTTCCCTACGTTACCTCCGTTTCCTTCTGTAAAATCTTCGTCCCCTGTCGAATGGGTTTGCGAATCTTCCCTCGTTGAAACACCAACGTCATTTAAGGTTCTTACATCGATGCGACTCGCCACTGTCCTGACTCCGATGTCTCATGAGAACCTGACTCTGGCAGCCCAATGTGGCGTAACAGACGTTGTCGGACGGTACCCAGGCCCCGGCCTTGATGTTCTGGTCCAGATGAAGAAACAGGTGGAATCGTACGGAATGCGTCTGGCTACCGTTGAAGGTTACCTGCCAATCGAAAACCTGAAACTCGGCCGCGACGACGGAACGGAACTCGTCGCGATGAAGACTCTGCTCCGCAACATGCGGCAGATCGGCGTTCCGGTTTTGTGCTATAACTTCATGGCAGGCACCGACTGGGTCCGCACGCGGCTCGATTCACCCGAACGCGGTGGAGCCAAAGTGACGGCGTTCAGCCTGGCGGAAGTCAAACGAGCCATGTCGCTCAACGTGCGACGGAGTGAAGCAGAAAGCGTCGCGGGGACAGGACCAAATCTGCAAGGCGAAGGCACGATCACCGCCGACGAGTTATGGCGCAATCTCGAACATTTTTTGCGAGAGTTGATTCCCGTCGCTGAAGAGATGGGTGTCACGATGTGTATGCATCCTGATGACCCGCCGCTGATGCAGTTACACGGCAAAGCTCGAATCATGAATTCCGTGGAGAACTTCGAACGACTGGTGGATCTCGTCCCGAGTCCCTCCAACGCAATCTGCTTCTGCCAGGGAACATTCGCAGCAATGGGGTGCGACATTCCGGCCTCAATCCGCCGCCTGGGGAAGTACATCAAGTACGTTCACTTCCGCGACGTTCGGGGGACTCGGGAGGAATTCGTTGAGACTTTTCACGACAATGGTCCGACGGACATGGCGGCTGCCATGCGAGCCTATCGCGACATTGGCTTTACCGGCCCGATGCGACCTGACCACGTCCCCCAACTGTATGGCGAAGATGATGGCGAACCGGGGTATACCATGCTGGGCCGTTTGTTCGCGTACGGCTATATGCGTGGGCTGATGCACGCCGTGTCGACAGAAAATGCCAGCCCCATCTGAATCGAGCAACTGACACAGAAAGCACTCCTTTTGAATACTCCATCACCCGCTGCGGCTGATTCCGCCTCCAGTGTCGATCATGGTTGTCTGCCAGCCTGGGAACAGGACGACCTGCCCGCTCCCTTGCCGTTCAGCGTAGGGAATCTGTTTCGGACAATCGGCCCTGGAGCAATCCTGCTGGCTGCTGCAATCGGGGGAGGGGAGTGGATCATCGGCCCATTGACGACCATCAAATACGGTCGCGGGATACTCTGGATCGCGACGATTGGGATCGTGCTACAGACGATCTTCAACCTGGAAGCAGCTCGCTACACGATGTACACGGGTGAGCCGATCATCACGGGGATCATGCGTCTGCGTCCCGGTTCCCGGATCTGGTCATGGTTCTATATTTTCATTGGAGTCGCCCAACTCGCCACCCCCGCCCTGGCAAAGGGATGTGCGACCGTCTTGTTCGCCGCATTTGCAGGGAGACTTTCGGGCCCGGAGGATGATTCAGCCGTCAATATGATCGGTGTCGGTGTCATCCTGTTTGGCGTCATGCTGCTGCTGTCGGGAAAGCATATTGAAAAGGTGCTGGAATTGTTGTCGTGGGCGATGATCGCCTTCATCTTCAGCTTTCTGTTCCTGGTGAACATTCTGTTTGTTCCGTTTCACCAGTGGGTTGAGACGGCGCGCGGATTCCTGGTGATTCAGTCGCTCCCTGAAAAAGTCGACTGGATTCTGTTAGCGACGTTTGCCGCAACTGCGGGATCGGGCGGCCTGGGAAATCTGGCGATTTCCAACTGGTTTCGCGACAAAGGCTTCGCGATGGGGAGCAAGGTCGGCGCGATCGGAAACGTCCTGGCGGGTGATCATACGGGGCTAAAGCATGTCGGGGTGACATTTCCCATGACAACCGGCAACCTGGATCGCTGGCGCACCTGGTGGCGTTACGCTGTCCTCGATCAAACGGCCTTGTGGGGATTGGGCTGCTTTCTGGGAATGTACTTGAACGTCAACCTGGCGGCGTCGATCATTCCGTCAGCGGACGTGGTCAGCGAAGCGACGGCAGGTGCCTATCAAGCCCAATACATGGCCGACAAGCTCTGGAAGGGGTTCTGGCTGCTGACGCTGATCAACGGATTCTGGATCCTGTTCTCAACCCATCTCGGCAATACGGATGTCCTGATTCGAACCGTGAGTGACATCTGCTGGTCAGCGTTTCCGAGTGTCCGCAAGCGACCGATTGGATTGCTGTACGCCATGCTATTAGGACTTTTAACTGCGTGGGCAGTGGTCGCTGTTCATCTGGGGAATGTGCTGCAGTTGTTCAAGGTGCTGGGAATCGTGGCCAACCCGATCATGGCTATCGCTGCCATTCAGATCTGGCGAGTGAACACGCGATTCCTTCCCAAAGAAATCCGCCCCCCATTCTGGAGACAGGCAGGACTGATTGTCTGTGCACTCGCCTATGGCGGTATGACACTGGCACTGCTGTATGACCGATTCCGGACGCCATCGAATTAAGGTATGCTGTAGCTTGTGATGCCCGGCATTGAGCGGAGTATTCCATCATGAAATCGCCATTTCCCGGAATGGACCCGTATATCGAAGCGTGCGGTCTATGGGAAGATTTCCACAACGATCTCATCGCGGAAATCAAACAAACGCTGAACAAGGTCTTGCCCGCAGGCTATACGGCACGTTTATGTGAGCGGGCCTACATTACCTTGCAGGGACGCGATGGACAGGGGAATGGGGACATTGAAAGATTCTCCATGCAAGGCGATGTGTCGATTACGGGCCATCAGTTGCCTCTGACATCGACCGCGGTCATCGAATCACCTGTCGTCGTCACTCAGAACGAACCACTCGAGATGGTGGCTCTGCAGCAGACGGAATACAGCGAGTCGTATGTCGAGATTCGATCGATGGCCCCGGAGCGACCGCTGGTAACAACCATCGAGATCCTGTCTCCTTCTAACAAACGCTACGGAACTGAAGGTTGGGATCTCTATCAGCGAAAGCGAGTGGCTCACCTGCGTGGCGCTGCCAATCTGGTCGAAATCGATCTGCTTCGTGGCGGCCAGCGCATGCCCATGGAAACTCGCTGGCCAGATTCACCCTACGTCCTGCTGGTCAGTCGGACATCGACGGTGCCAAACTGCCGCGTCTGGCGAGCGTCATTCACATCGCCAGTGCCAACGATTCCAGTCCCCCTGGCTGGCTCAGATCCAGACGTTCCACTTTCACTCCAACCGATGATCGAATCCATCTATGAACGGTCACGCTACTTCGCAGATATCGACTACCGGAAGCCATGCGTTCCGCCGCTGAATTCTGCGGAAGAAACTTGGTTTCGCGGTCGGCATCCAGGGAGTGAATAGTCGCACGAGGCCATTGTTGGCCTTTGTTTCACGAGTGCCAAAAAACAGGGCGGATCTGATGATCCACCCTGTCTGCAATCGGAGATCAAAAGATGATTTCTGAATGGATCTCACGAGCCGCTATTGCTACCGGTGACAGAGTACGGAAACTTGGGCCTACAGAAGTCGATCGAATACTTGAGTCGATTCGCCGCCGCTTTACGGCTGGAGACCAAAATCGGCGATATCTCTGGGAAGAATTTGAAGATTGTCAGTCCCGAAAGTGCATTGATGGATGGGAACGACTGTGTGAATTCCCTGAATCCCACCCGTTGATTTTGTTTCAAGACACGAGTGAATTCGAGGGGTTTTCATTTCCTGCGTCAGAAAGTCTGCATCGTGTTTTGGCTGAATCGCCTGGATTTGAGTTCTATTTGACAAATGCTGAGGCAGCGTTCGTTATCTGTTTCAATCATCACGACTATCTCATTGGTGTTGGCACAGCGAAGGACTGGCTGGCAACAATCCCAGAAGACCACGAATGACCTCATGGCAAAGCGTTGCCCACCGTCAGATCGGCTAGGGTTCCGGTGGTACTGTCAAGAACTACGGGATTGACGCAAAATGTGTAATTCTTGGGGCCACCCCGCCCCAGTCCTGTTTCAACTCTTGTGGATTTTGGGTGGTGTCGCTCCTGCCATCTTTTATGGCTTTCTTTCACCACGCCACGAAGAGCACGAAGGAATCAGAGAGCGAAACGCTTCATTTCATCTTCGTGTCCTTCGTGGTAATCCCGTTCCATAAACAACCGCCGACAGCCATGGTCGTAGGTTGCGCGTCGGGCGCCTTCGTTTAACCAGAAATAAAAAAAACGGGCGGATCTGATGATCCGCCCGGCTGTTCTAATGTCGTTCAGCAACTGACTGAAACCCGAACTACTTCGCCATCGCGGCGCGTTCGGCCTTTTCCTTCAATCGCTTTTCCACGACTTCGTCCTGCAGACCGCGTGGCAGCATCGAGTACCGCGCGAATTCCATGCTGAACGTTCCCTTACCCTGCGTCATCGATCGCAGTTCGTTTGCGTAGTCGAACATGCTGGCCAGCGGAACTTCGGCGATGATGACGGCGATCCCCATGTTGGTTTCCGTCGAATTCACCACGCCTCGCTTGCTGCTCAGGTGTCCGGTGACGTTCCCCTGATATTCATCTGGAACTTCCACTTCCAGCTTCATGATCGGTTCAAGCAAACCAATCTGAGCCTTCTTCAACGTTTCACGCATACAATCGAACGCACAGATATTGAACGCCATTTCGGACGAGTCAACATCGTGGTAGCTACCGTCCTGCAGAACCATCTGCACATTCACAACTTCACATTCACACAGCGGTCCCTTGACCAGTGCTCGCTGGAAACCTTCGTCGATTGGCTTGATGTATTCCTTGGGAACACGTCCACCAGTGACGTCGTTCACGAACTCGTAGGCAATCGCGCTGTCTTCCGGCAGCGGAACCAGCTTGCCCACAACGTGACCGAACTGGCCCGAGCCCCCGGTCTGCTTCTTGTGCTTGTAGTTGAACTCGACTTCGCGTGTCGGGGTTTCCCGATAGGCGACACGCGGGTTCCCTACGATGCACTCGACACCGTATTCACGCTTGATTCGCTCAACATAAATATCCAGGTGCAACTGGCCCATCCCTGCGATCAGGGTTTGCCCGGTTTCTTCGTCGGTCAGAACCCGGAACGTCGGATCTTCACGGCGGAACCGTTCCAGAGCCTTTCCGAGCTTGTCGGCCCCGTCTCGTTTCGCCGGTTCAATGCTGAGTCGGATCACAGCATCGGGAACGAAGATGCTTTCCAGCGAATAGGTGATCCCTTCACTGCAGAACGTATCCCCTGACGCACAATCGACACCGACCAGTGCGACGATGTCACCGGCTTCCGCCACGTCCACGTCTTCACGATCGTTGGCATGCATCCGCACCAGTCGCCCGAATCGGACCTTCTTGCCAGTACGCGTGTTGAAGTAGCTGTCGCCCTTCACGATCTTACCCTGGTAAATTCGGGTATAAGTCAACTGACCGTATTGCTCGACAACGGTCTTGAATGCCATGCAGACCATCGGCTTCGTCGGATCGGAGGTCAGTTTGACGCGGTTCCAGTTCGGTTCCTTCGTCTCTTCTTCCGATTTCGGCTTCTGCAGTTGATCGATGGCAGTCATCGTGCGATCGAGCGGGCTGGGGAGGAAGTAGGTCACGCCGTCGAGCGCTTCCTGCACACCCTTGTTCTTGTAGGCCGAGCCCATCATGACGGGAGTGATCTGCAGGGCGATGGTCGCATCGCGAATGACCTTGCGGATTTCGTCCACGCTGATTTCCGACTCTTCCAGCAGCTTTTCCATCATGGAATCACTGAACATCGAGAGCGTTTCGAGCATCTGATGTCGAGCTTCCTTCGCCTTGGCTTCATATTCGGCAGGGATCGCTTCACGACGAATGAATTCGCCGTCGTCACCGTCAAAGAAGATCGCTTCCATCGTCAGCAGGTCGACGACACCCTGGAAGGCGGCTTCACGACCCATTGGCAATTGCAGAGGAACCGGGATCACGCCCAGCTTTTCACGAATCTGATTGATCACCTTGTCTGGGTTTGCCCCCGTTCGGTCCATCTTGTTGATGAACGCAATTCGGGGAACCTTGTAGCGCTTCATCTGGCGATCGACCGTCAGCGACTGGCTCTGCACACCACCGACCGAGCAGAGAACGAGGATCGCACCGTCGAGAACGCGCAGCGATCGTTCGACTTCCACGGTGAAGTCGACGTGCCCCGGGGTGTCGATGACGTTGATCGTGAAATCGTTCCAATGCACCTGCGTCGCCGCAGCGGTGATGGTGATCCCTTTTTCTCGTTCGAGTTCCATGAAGTCCATCGTCGCGCCGACTTTGTCCTTACCTTTGACTTCGTGAATCTCATGGATTCGGCCGGAGTAGAACAGGATACGTTCAGTGAGGGTCGTCTTGCCCGAGTCGATGTGGGCGGAAATACCGATGTTGCGTACTTTTTCGAGATTCATGGCGTTTTACTGTTTTTTAAATCGCGGTGGGAACGGTGCGGTTCCGGCAACACTCAGCCGGGACCTACAGGGTGCATGGAAACAACGCAATCACTGAGAGGCTCGAAGGTTACGAGTCCTCATGGACGAAAGCGAGATTTCACTGGGATTGAGAAGTAAGGGGGGTGCCTCGTGAAGCGCACGGAAGAAATAGCCGGCGAACAGGTTCACCACAGTGAGGCGCTGCGATGAACCTTACCGAACTGAGCGAATCGTGCATTTCCTAGGCATAGTTAACCCGCTGGAATGGACTGGCCTGCCGTGGCAAGTCGTCGGTGGGAATGACTTCAAGCTGTGTCGGGCGCTTCGTCCGCGCCGTCAATGCAAGAGCCTCAATACTAACGGCAAAATCGTCTCGCGGGAAGAGCGGAATCTGATGTTCACAGGAAATTCTTCTTGGATCGACGGAAATCTGTGACCGCTGAGGTGTTGGGGGGGGAACCGCTGATGAACGCTCATGAACGCTGATCAGACAGGGCGGATGAGCATGATCGGCGGTGATCGGCGCGGGTCTCCCGACCCCGCCGAAACGTCCGACCGAAGGTCTCCTCTTCGATTTTGATCCAGGCCAGACATTTGGCAGGACAATGAGGGGCAGAATTATGAAGAATCATGATTGAGATTTCTTCCATCGTTCTGCCCTACGGAAATTGATCTGGTGAACGGCACGGACGCGCTGTGACCGGGGGAGAAAACTCTCGACCTCGAACGAGAAACGGCTCATCACGCAGAGCGAATGGCTACATTGAAGCCGCCAACCGGTCGTGCCCGTTCGGCTCGCGGCGCCGCTCGTACGGCTGAGTGGTCCCAACGATGAGCTTGTATTCATCGACAGCAGCGATGGCCTCGGGAACCCACCGGATGTTGCTCAGCCAACGATTTACAAATGGGTCAGTCTTCTTCGTTTGACGGAACTTTGCCACCCACGCGATGCCACCAATGAGTGACAACAAGCCTGCTGCCGCAGCTACGACCTCAGCATTGAAATATGCAAAATAGAGGAAGCCCGCGAACAGCCCCAGGACAACGACCATTAACGCATTACGAATTGTGTTCGCTCGCGAATTTTCGGTTTGAAATTTCGAGTAGCATTGTGGACACAGCAGCAGCGGAATCGTCGTTGTCTGCCAATACTCTTCAGCCGCGCCGGCTACGAGCTTGATATCGCCAGTCAATGTCGGTCGAATCCCTCCGTTGCCCCTCACGATACGCTCAATCAACGCATCAAATGCAATCGGCACCTGGAATTCAGCATCGATATCGCCACAAACATGACAGAAGCCATCAAACGGCGGTTCTGCATTTTCGAGGGTCCGTCGAATTTTCTCGATCGGACGCAGCAGAGGATATTTATCCCCGGACCGCTCCTTCAGGATCGAAGTATTAGGAACATCGACGCTCGAATTGCACGCATTGCAGGTTTTGGTCGTGCCAGCCTCAAATAACTCGACGGAAATCCGCTTCCCGCACTGGCATTCGATAAAGTATTTTTCGGCCACGACGAACTCCTGATGTCGGTTATCGGTTGAGCCTGACATGGCGGATTGTCGAACTCGCCCATCGCAATAAATCAAGCGTCGTTCGCGATTACTTTTACCACTACGGATTCCACACCGAAAGCGCCTGAATAATCTTCTCTTTCGTTTTGTGAGTATCGCAGATCTCGCGAAGCTCTTCGCGCGTCGGGGGACTCAACGTTGAGATCTCGACTTCGGCAAATTCGTCGACGGCGATCAAATAATCAGATCCTTTCAACATGTGCCCCTGTACGACTTCCCAGTCACCAGTCCCGTTCGCGGGCTTGATCCGGGGAGGTCGTACATAGCTGGCTTCAAGACGCGTCAGACGGACGCCCAGCGTTACCCACAATCGCGTTGTTTGCCGAAACCGGTCCACATATATCGGCACTGCGACACGCGTGTCTTGTGCGAGGTCTGGATCAGTCCGTTCCACCACGTGATTCAGCCAGGCCAGCGCCGACTCGTAACAGCGATCTGGCTCAGGAAGCTCTTCAGACTTCAGCACAGGCGTGTGTCCAATATCATCACAACTGGCGAGATACAGCCCATAAAACAGATCTCGCTGTGCGGCAAGTTCGGTAAACAGATCGTCGGGGCGGTCGCCTTCTTTTCGTAGGCCGTGCAATTGCTTCAAAGTCTCTTCACCCAGCGATGTCAGAAGAAATGACTGCAGGAACGAATACGACCGGGCTGTTCGCAAGTAAAACGACGGACAAGGCTCGATGCGCAAACGTGGTGAGATCGTTTCCAGTCGACGAGGGGGAGCGGCTGACTTCGGTCCGGCGTACTTCTTTTGACGGACATGTGTTTCGCGGCGTTTGGTGATCAGTGCCTGGAATGCCTCCAGCATTCGCTTTTTATAAGGCTTCGTCAGCAATAACTTGTTCTGTTCTTCGCCTCGCTCCGGAAGCAGCATCGTCTCCAGAGCATAGACCTGATGGTCGTACCATCCGCTGCTCTCACGAGGTGTCAAATCGACTTCGCCAGAACGGATTCGCCGGATCAGCGTTTTCATCAAGTCGGTCCCTGCGGGGATACCTAGGGGAAATAGTTTGTTGAAAAGTTCTGTTTCGCGCGAAGTTGATGCCGGAAACAATGACGCACCACTGTTATCCTCTTTCACGCCCCGACGCGCCCGCAGTTCTGCCAGAGCAGTCTTTGATGTCAGATCGACGCCGATCAAATCCGGCACGGTCAGTCGCGACAGCGGATTCGTCAGCTTTGCGAAGAACAGGGCAGACTGCTGACAATCCGCCGCAAGTGCCGGGTCAGCCTGAATCGCTTTCACCAGGTCGGCAACGATCGGATTCGTTTCATCCAGCGGCTCCTGAAAGTACCGCATGAACTGCCAGCAACGCTTGAGCGAGTCATTCCATGTATAGAATCCAATCGGTTTGGAGAGAGCAGGGTTCGCTTCAAACCTTCGAATCAACGTCAGCCGCTCGGAATCATTGGCAACGTGGGTTTCGACTCCACCGAGCGTCAGTCCCGCCGCGAGATATGCTGCTGAAGGACTGTTTGCTTGAACGGCCGCCAGCAGCCGTTTGACCAGCGTGATGTGCCCAAATCGCCCATCAGTAATTCCCTGAAATAGGGCAAGATCGATTGCGGCGTAGAGCCCGTCATCAAACTGCTTTGCCTTTCCATCAACCAGATTAACAGACGGCAAGACCTGAATGGCGGACGCCGCTGCAGCATATGACGGATGCAAGACGAGCAACTGTTGATCGTCATCAGGTTTGATGAGAGGAACATCGAGCCGAATGACAGCTTCGCTCTGGTTGACCAGCCATTCCTCCAGTGGTCGGCGATCAACAACATCAGGGAGAAACGAAGTCTGCTTGTCCTCCAGCTTGTCGTCCGTCAATTCTTCATTGATCGGCTTTGGCGGATTGTAGTCGGTATGTTCAACTACGTAGACGTTTGGATCAATCCCCGGAATGCGACTTCCGCAACCAGCGGACACGGCAAAAAGACCAAACACAGTCGTCAGCCCGACGACAAATCTGCGCTGATTCATCAATCGCCCCTTTGTTTTGAAGACCTTCGACGTGGATCATTGTTATTTTGATCGCTGGAATCTCGAAAACATTCCCAAATGTGGCAACAACTCGATATTTTCTGGCAAATCTGGCCCCGAAACTCAGAAACCGCACCGGGCTTGTCTCGGACAAAGAATCATCAACAAGAGGAAACGAAGAAGTTGTAAGCAAGCCTGCAGGACAAGTCATAACCCTGCGATAAAATGACATCGAGGCTATGTTCAAAGCGAATGTCATCGTTCCTGGCTCATGGTCTTTTTGACCGAGCAAAAAAGCAAAGGGAGCTTCCCGTGGAATCCGTTAAGTCCTTGCTGGAAATTCTGCCACAAGTCGGCCGACTGGAGTGGATCGGACTTCGCTCAGAACGTCTGGGTGAGATCGCCATTGTGAATGAGGCGGCTGCAGCTGCAGAGCGAGGAATCGTCGGGGACCACAAGGTCAAGGGGCGTGCGGGATCAAAACGCCAGGTCACCCTGATCCAGCAAGAACATCTCATTGCTGTTGCCGGAATGCTGCATCGTGATCAGGTCCCTCCAGAACTCGTCCGCCGAAACCTCGTCATTTCGGGCATCAATCTGCTGGCTCTGAAAGGGAAGCAATTTCGAATCGGCGACGTGGTCCTGGAGTTCAGCGGCCCGTGTGAACCCTGCTCTCGTATGGAATGGGTCCTGGGTGCAGGTGGCTACAACGCGATGCGCGGTCACGGCGGCATCACTGCCAAGGTCCTGCGCGGCGGGGTAATTCGAATTGGCGACGCGGTTCAGATGCATCTGCCAGCTGAAGGCGATTGAAGGCCAATTAGAAACCGACGGTGGCTCGAATCGCGTCAACAGCAAATCGCGCACAAGAAAAAAGCCCGGTGCTCTTCAGCACCGGGCTTGTTCAATTGGCAGGGCAATTACTTGCCAGCAGCCAAAGCTTGTTGAGCGGCGGCCAGGCGAGCCACAGGGACTCGGCGTGGTGAGCAACTCACGTAGTTCAGGCCAATGTCGTGGCAGAACATGACCGAGGCGGGATCGCCACCGTGTTCGCCGCAGATCCCGATCTTGAGATCAGGTCGCGTTGAACGGCCGCGATCGACACCGATTCGCATGACGTCCCCAACACCTTCCTGATCGATCGTCTGGAACGGATCGTTCGGGATGATGTCGTTTTCACGGTAGAATCCGATGAACGGACCGTAGTCGTCACGGCTGATGGCCAGCGTCGTCTGTGTCAGGTCGTTCGTACCGAAGCTGAAGAACTCAGCAGCGGTGGCGATCTGGTCGGCGCGAACGGCGGCTCGCGGGACTTCGATCATCGTTCCGACCAGGTACTCGAGCGTCACACCTGTTTCGGCGAAGACCGCTTCGGCAGTGGACCGAATGATCTTTTCCTGGTGCTTGAACTCGGCCAGGAACCCGGCGAGCGGGACCATGACTTCGGGAACAACGCTGATCCCTTCCTTCTTCACCAACACAGCAGCTTCGAAGATTGCTCGAGCCTGCATGGCGGTAATTTCGGGATAAACGATCCCCAGTCGACAACCACGGTGACCGAGCATGGGATTGGCTTCGTGCAGTTCACCGACGCGACGCTTCACAGCTTCAACAGTGCTGCTCGTCCACGAGGCCAGCTTGTCTGCCAAGTCTGGTTGTTCTTCCAAGTGTCGATCCGACAGGAACTCGTGCAGCGGGGGATCGAGCAGGCGGATCGTCACAGGACGACCGTTCATGCTGCGGAACAGCCCAGCAAAGTCGGCTCGCTGGAATGGCAGCAGCTTGGCCAGTGCTTCTTCGCGAGTTTCCTTGGTTTCGGCGACGATCATGTGACGGATTTCGTCGAGGTGATCGAAGAACATGTGCTCAGTACGGCAGAGGCCGATCCCTTCGGCACCGAACGCCACAGCTTCGTCTGCTTGACCTGGCGTATCGGCGTTGGTGCGAACTCGCAGCTTGCGGAACTTGTCGACCCAGCCCATCAACTGAGCATAGCGGCGATAGGTTTCCGATTCTTCGGGCTTCAGGGTCTTGTTGACCAGCACCTGAATCACTTCGCTGGCCTTGGTCTGAACCTTGCCTTCGAAGACTTCCCCGGTGAAACCGTCCATGCTGATGAAGTCGCCTGCCTTCAGGGTCTTGCCAGCAACGGTGACCGTACCTGCCGAATAATCGACGTCGATGGCCGAGCAGCCGACGATACAGGCCTTACCCATCTGACGGCTGACGAGTGCCGCGTGTGAACTGGCACCGCCGGTGGCGGTCAGAATCCCCTTGGCAGCCTTCATCCCGCGGAGGTCTTCCGGGCTGGTTTCCTTACGGACCAGGATGATGTCGGTGTTGGGGTTCTTTTCGTGGAACTTTTCTGCTTCGTCCGCGAACAGGCAGATGATCCCTGAGGCAGCGCCGGGACCAGCGTTGATCCCCTTGGCCAGGAATCGGCCTTCCTTGGTGGCGAGGTTCTTGGCGGCAGGATCGAAGATCGGCTGCAGCAATTGAGCCAGGTCGTCCGCAGGAATACGTCGCTTCTGCAAAGCTTCTGCTTCGGTGATCAAGCCTTCGTTGACCAGATCCACGGCGATACGGACAGCAGCAAAACCGGTTCGCTTTGCGTTACGGGTCTGCAGCATGTAAACCTTGTTACGCTGAATCGTGAACTCGATGTCCTGCACTTCTTTGTAGTGCTTTTCGAGCTTCTTGCCGATTTCGTTGAGCTGAGCATACGATGCGGGCATGTCGGACGCCAAGGTTTCTTCGATACGCTTTGGCGTACGAATCCCGGCGACGACGTCTTCACCTTGAGCGTTGATCAGGTAATCGCCGCAGAATCCTGGAGTACCGAGAGCACAGTCGCGGGTCAGGCCCACGCCGGTTGCACAGTCATCACCCAGGTTTCCGAAGACCATCGCCTGAACGTTCGCTGCCGTACCCCATTCGTGAGGAATGCCGTACGTACGACGGTAAACGATCGCGCGATCGTTCATCCAGCTGCCGAACACAGCACCGATAGCACCCCAGACCTGCTCCATCGGATCAGTCGGGAAGTCCTTGCCAGCACGGGACTTAATCAGTTGCTTGAATTCAGCAACGAGTTCCTTCAGGGCCTTGACGGAGAGGGCCGAATCTTCGGTGACCCCTTCGTGTTCACGCTTGTGTTCGAGGGCGACTTCAAACGGGTCCCCTTCGGTTTTGTCTTTTGGCTTCAGTTCGAGTACGACGTCACCGTACATCTGAACGAAACGACGGTAGCTGTCCCAGGCCGAGCGTTCGTTGCCCGTTTGCTTGGCCAGCGCTTCGACGGTCGTGTCGTTCAGGCCGATGTTCAGAACCGTGTCCATCATCCCGGGCATCGATTCGCGAGCACCCGAGCGGCACGAGAAGAGCAGGGGATTGGTGGCGGAACCAAATTCGGCACCAATCACCTTTTCGACTTTACGGAGCGAATCGAGAACTTGTTGCTTCAGTTCCGGGGGGAATGTCCGGTTGTTGGCGTAGTAATAGGTGCAGACTTCGGTGGTCAGCGTGAATCCAGCAGGAACAGGCAGACCAATTCGCACCATTTCAGCCAGGTTGGCCCCTTTGCCCCCAAGCAGGGACTTCATGGTGGCATTACCGTCGGCCACACCATCGCCGAAGTAGTAGACGTATTGAGTCATGCGCAGTCCTTCCAAACCGGTTGCGTGGCAACCACAAAAATAAGGGTTCGATCGGCAATTGGTGACGCCGACCAGTCAAGGGAAGCTCGGGGCGAACGATCAGCGCCCGAGAGAAATCCACTCGTTCACGACGGCGGAAAGTAGCGTTTATACGGCGGAACTTCAAGCGTCAGGCGATAACGTGGTGGTGTCAGTTATCAACTTGTCAGAAGAATGAGGACTCCGTCCTCTGTCGAAGTCTTGCCGTGCGATCTAAATAAAGAATGACGCTGATTTTGAACAGCGTCATTACGGGCCCCCCTGCATCTTGGTGGGATGCAGGGGCGTGACTTCGTCGGCCTAAATGCCCGGTGGCAAAGGAATAGGTTCACCTGGCGGAATTGTACCGTGGGATGCCCCCCAGATCTGCCTGACCCGACTAATATCGTCGCCCTTTGGTTCGTTGATATCTGACTGATAGAACGCATTCATAAGATTGCGGGGGACCTCAGAATGATGCAACCCCAGCATGTGGCCAATTTCGTGCGTGATGACACCTTTGAACTTCGTCGCGATCCAATTCTCGTCGCTATCAATCCGCATGACCATGCGAAAAAACACTCCCCGACCTTCGCCAACGGTTGCGTCGGCTAACACTTTTCCATTCCCGTCAATTTTTGTGAAATTAATTACGACGTTTCCATTTTCCGGGGCATCAACACAGTCGACGCTGATATCCGCAACTTCCTGCCAAGCGTTCCAAGCATCTTGGATCAGCGCAGCGACCGGTATCCCATCGATATCAAACGGCTTCACGTCGATAAAATAACGGAAATCGTGCTCTGGAGCAGCACCTTCGACCGGCGTGTTCAAACGTTGGAGACTTACTGTTCGCAACCTCTCTCAGACACCGATTCCTGACCGCATCCAGCGTTGCTTTCTCAAGTATGCCATCTGCGGAAAGCCCCAACTCGGCCTTGAGCTTTGCAATTTGCTCTTTCACCTTTTCGAGCATTGCCCCAGTAATATTCGAAAAATCGCCGCTGAAGATATCATCAATCTTCAGCACGTCACCCAGCACGAGATTCTTAAGCGATGACGTCAAATCACCAAGGGAAGGGAGGTTGGGAATCGCTTTTGCAACATAGTCAGCCAGCAATGCACTCGCTAGTTTAGCGAATAAGGCAGGAATTGCCATTATGTACTCCAAGCGGAAGAAGTTTTAGATTCGAATATGGACATGTAAATTCAACGGCAAATGAACCATCGGCGGCGCTTGAAATCACCCGAGCCAGGGATCGTCACCCACCCCCCTGAATTTGAAATCATGCTTCCACCTCGATTTTGAATGGCGTTTGCAATCGCTTCGTCCTCTTTTTTTCTTTTTTCTGTCAACTCGTCTGCAAATATCGCGCACGCTTGCGCATACTCTTGTTAGATGTATGCCAAATGACTCCAACGAGTAAGATTTGGCTTCAAATCAGGTGAAGTCTTATCCGGGTTTTTACTCCACGCTTCGAGAAAAATCCTGCGATCAATATTAGTTGCTTCGTTGACCAGCCATCTCCAATCACTTTCCCGCCCAGAACTCTCCTTCAGAAGAGCATCAATTTTCTGGCCGACTCCTGCGCGGAAATCCTCGGTTATTTGCCCGCCTTTGTCATCGGCCGTTCTCTTAGCGGCTTCGATTGCAGCTTCGGCGAGAATCTTGGAGAGTTTCTCTGCAGTTTCATGTGGGCGATGGTCTAGATAGGGAAACTTCGGCCCAGCGCCAGCGACGCCCGCAGCCATCTTCTGGTGCACGACATCAAGAACTTTATCCTTCAGCTTCAACCCCAGGTCTGGAGCAACACTCAGATCCCGTGGCGAAGTGGTACCCGCTGACAAACTTCCACCACTAGGTGGTTGCGCCGAAGCGGGAAACTCATTAAACGGGATTAGTGCCGTCAACGTGAACAGAAATGTCCACAACCTCAACCGATTCATCGGATAGCTCCACTATTGGTGTTTCTCAATACGATGTGGATACGTCATGATCCACGAATTGAATGATAATGTTGCAATTTAATTCGCATTGCAAGCAAGATCAGGGCGGTCGAAATAATTTCATGCGTGCCTTCAGCACCCCCCGATTTAACCGTACAAAACGGCAGATTTGACCAGCCACCAAACTGACGCTGCGCTTTCTGGGCAGGAAAAGAACGCCGCGAATGAATTCGCGTCGTTCCATGAAGCCTGCGTATCTCGAGAAGATCATTTAGGGGGCGACGGAGGAACCACGACTGGTGCTGGTTCAGACTCGGGTGGAACGGGTGCGATAGCAGGATTGCAGGTGGGGCACTTTGGGTTGAATGCTACACACTGCTCGCAAGCTTGACATTGTTTCATTGGTTCCCGAACTCGCAGTTGCTGAACCCGAGCGTTTTGGATGCTTGGGTTATCCATACCAACCGAGATTTTAATTGGCAGCATCAACGGAATCTCTGTCGGGAGGATTGGCTGCTTGACAGGCTCCTTCATCGCTTCGCGCTGTGTCAGTTTGTCCGCTATCGGCTGAGAGCAGTCGCTATTCGCGACGAAGCTGCCACACGCGCAGTTGCGCATGATCATTTGTGCCTTGGCCACATCATTGGAGTCAAGCGCCTTCTGGGCTTCCGTCAGTGCGTTTTCTCGCATTTGCGCTCGCCGCGTATTTTCCAGTCGCTCGTAAATCTGTGCGGCTTCTTTGTGCTCCTTGTCTCGCTCTTCAATCAGCTTTTTCAGTTCTTCTGTATTCACCTGAAGCTGACCTACGTCGACATGCTGATCAAGGTTCAGTGCGAGATTCGATCGCAATCGCTCACGGAACTGGCTGCGAACCTCTTCCTTTTCAAGTTCCACTCCGGCACGCAACTCAGCCAATTCCTGTTGAAACTGAGCGCGACATTTCTCGATTTCCATCTGGGCTTGGGCTGCACAAGCGTCTTGCTGCAGCCTTCGTTGCTCGAGACAGAGGTCAGTTTTTGCATCATAGATGTCGGCGCGAGTCGCACACATCTCTTTTTTAACTTCAATGAACGACACAATGCGACGCACCACAACACATCCACTGCTTGAAATAATCAAACACGCTATGAGTACGACTATGCCACCGCGTAAGCGAACCATGAATGCCTCCCTGTTACATTTTTCAGCATAAACGAACAACAGTTCGCCATGAGTACGTATCGTACGCAGTCAATAGCCTCTAAACGCAACAGCAGAAAGATTGGGTTGTACCTTTTATTCCGCCTGCGCTGGCGGCAACGATTGCCGAAGATCAGTGAGAATGGTTCGAGATGGGTTCAATGTTGCGGTTTCTTCAGAATTTTTTTCTCGACGGAGTCTCGGCTACGTGGCGGGGTCAGAAGCGAAGAGGATGGCCCCGTGAACGGCGGACGCGGTCACATCAAGGATTCCGGGCCTTCCGCAAAGCTTTAAGACTTGGCCGCCGCTAGCGGATTCACTTGAATACGGATCGAATCTTACTGATATCCGACTCGCTCATTTGATCGCAATTGCTTTCGGGTGATGACGATGCAACAATAGTCTAAAGTCGCAAGACTGACCCCGCCCGCTCTCCCGCCACACGTTCCTGCCGTAAAAAAGGTCGCCGGATGTTGCTTCCACGACGTCACAGATTCGACTCGCTGCAGACTTCGATCGCTTTCAGCATTGGAGTTCTGGCAGTTTTCAGCGGAATTCTCAGTGCCGCAGAACCAGTACCTGCCGAACATCTGGAATTCTTTGAAAAGCAGGTCCGTCCGCTGCTGGTTCAGCACTGCCAGGAATGTCATGGATCGAAAAAACAAGAGGCTGGTTTGCGGCTGGATAGCCGACGGGGATTCCATAAGGGGACAGATTCCGGCCCCGTTGTCACCGCCGGGAATACTGACGGCAGCCGTCTGATCCAGGTGCTGAGTTTTCTTCCCAACGAAACGCAGATGCCCCCGAAGGGAAAACTTCCCGCGGAGCAAATCACGATCATTCGCAAGTGGGTCGAACTGGGATCACCCTGGCCAGAAGATCCCGCGGGGAGTGTCAGTCTCGAAGATGCCGCGAAAACGCACTGGGCATTTCAACCCATCAAGCGGCCGACCCTGCCAGTCGTCCAACCCGACGGACCGACTCCGGTCGACGCCTTTATCCTGTCAGCATTGGGATCGAAGGGCTTAAGGCTTTCCGACGCCGCGGATCGCTACACGTTTATCCGTCGCGTGACACTCGATCTGTGGGGGATTCCGCCGACGATCGAAGAAGTTCGCGAATTTGAATCTGATGCTTCTCCAGACGCCACCGAAAAACTGCTGGACCGACTGCTCGCATCACCACTTTACGGACAACGCTGGGCCAGGCACTGGCTGGACGTAGCCCGCTATGCGGACAGCAAAGGGTATGTTTTCACGGCCGAACCTCGCTATCCCTACTCGTATACCTATCGCGATTACGTCGTTGATGCATTCAACGCAGATAAGCCGTTCGACGAATTTGTCGTTGAGCAACTCGCTGCTGACTCTGTCGTCGACGCCAACGATCCGCGATTGGCAGCTCTGGGATTTCTAACGGTCGGCCGACGCTATCTGAACAACAACCACGACATCATCGACGATCGGATCGACGTTGTTTCTCGAGGACTGCTCGGGCTGACGGTCGGTTGTGCCCGTTGTCATGACCACAAATTCGACCCGGTTCCCACCGAGGACTATTATTCACTGTTCGGAATCTTCGCATCATCTGTCGAACCCGATGAGTTACCGATCATCGGGTCTCCCAAGGAAGCAGCGGCCTACGCCGAGTTCCAAAAGGAACTGACCATTCGCGAGAAAGCAGTCACTGACTACGAAGCAGAGAGCCTGGGCAAGTTGATGGACGAACTTCGCTCACGCTCGGGGGACTGTCTGCTGGCGGTGGCGCGCGACAACCAGAACTGGCTGAAACTTCCCGCTGTTTTCACGGGCAAGAATGAGCCTCGGCGACAGCTTGTTGACCGCTGGAAAGGTTACCTGGAACGTACCGCCAAAGAGGATCACCGCGTCTTTTCTCCATGGCATCAGTTGAGCAAGGTCGTTCCTGAGGAGTTTCCTGCACACGTCACAAAGCTGATTGACCGCTGGAAGTCCGACGAAGGGAAAGCTGACGCCGACAAGATCAATCCGCTGATTCGCAATGCAATCATAGGGACGCCCCCCAAATCGCTGCCCGAACTCGCCCGGTTGTATGGTGACACTTTCAATCAGGTGATCAGCCAATGGGATGCCCTGCGTAAAGAATCACCCGATGCCAAGTCCTTGGCCGAAGCCGGTGCCGAGGAATTGCGTCTTGTTCTTTATGGCGAGGGATCGCCGGCCGTTGTCACGATGGACGAGGCACGGCGACTGGTCGGACGCGACGTTCGCGACAAGGTCACGGAGCTCAAACGAAAAGTAGACAATCTCAAAGTCACCTCACCCGGCGCCCCGCCTCGAGCAATGGTCCTGCGTGACGGTTCGCCTCAGAACTCGCCCGTATTAATTCGAGGTAATCCTGGCCGCCCCGGCAAACAGGTCCCTCGCCAGTTTCTGCAAGTGGTTGCCGGTCCAGAGCGGAAACCCTATTCCAAGGGGAGCGGTCGTCTGGAACTGGCTCAATCAATTGTCGACCGAAAAAACCCACTGACGGCGCGGGTCATCACAAATCGGATCTGGCAACATCATTTCGGTACGGGATTGGTTCCGACACCCAGTGACTTTGGAACACGAGGCTTGCCGCCGTCGAACCCGGAACTCCTCGACTGGCTCTCCAGCCAGTTGATGGATGGGGGATGGAGCTTGAAGCGGATGCATCGACTGGTCCTGTCGTCTGCGGTCTACCGGCAGTCGTCAAAAGAAAATGGACAAGCCCGTGGAATCGACCCGGAAAATCGGTTGTTGTGGCGAATGCCTCGCTTGCGGATCGACTTTGAAGAGATGCGAGATTCGATTCTGGCCGTGTCCGATCGTCTGGATTTTTCGCTGGGTGGGCGACCGTTCGACGACCTGATGAATTCGAAGAACTCACGTCGGACCATCTATGCCATGGTCAATCGCAACGACTTGCCGGGAGTTTTTCGTGCGTTCGACTTTGCAGACGTTGATGCCAGTGCGCCCGATCGCCCCAGCACAACGGTCCCTCAACAGGCCTTGTTTGCGATGAATTCCCCGTTCGTGATCGAACAGGCTCGACAGATTTCCGCTGACGGCCAGCGCGGTGCGACCGATGATCCAGGACGCTTGTCGGCGATCTATCGAAAAATATTCGCCCGCGAACCATCGTCGGAAGAACGAGAGATCGGCCTGCGCTACTTGCGCGAAGCATTAACAACGCCAACAGAAAAACAATCACCGTGGGACCGCCTGACCCAGGCACTCCTGTTGACCAATGAGTTCTGGTTCGCGGACTGACCCAGTTCGTACGTCCAGCGAAAGAACGGAGAGAAAGATGAATATTCCACTGACACGTGAACTCCAGAAGCACTTGTCGCTTCCCTCAACGCGACGTGAATTTCTGAACCGGGCGGGAACGGGCCTGGGAAGCCTGGGTCTGGCGAGTTTACTGGGGCAGGGAAACAGTTTACAAGCGGCACCGGGTGGCCTGTCTCCGATGACACCTCGCCCCGCACAATATGCCGCGAAAGCGAAGCACGTCATCCACATCTTTCTGAACGGGGGCCCTTCGCACGTCGACACGTTCGACCCGAAACCTTCGCTGACAAAGTACAACGGCCAGGCTCTTCCCACGACGAACTTGCCGACAGAGCGAAAGACGGGGGCCGCGATGGCGTCGCCGTTCAAGTTCGCAAAGTATGGCGAAAGCGGGATTGAAGTCAGCGAGCTATTTCAGCAGACAGCCCGGCACATCGACGATATCTGCGTCATCCGCTCGATGCATGCCGAAGTCCCAAATCACGAACCGTCGCTGATGTTGATGAATTGCGGCGACGGACGATTGCCTCGCCCCAGCTTTGGCTCGTGGGTCGCATACGGGATGGGGACCGAGAACCAGAACCTCCCCGGATTCATCGCGATGTGCCCGAATGGCTTGCCAATCACAGGGGCACAGAACTGGCGTTCATCGTTTCTTCCCGGGGTTTACCAGGGGACCTACATCGATACACGCCACAAACAGATCGAAAAGCTGATCGAAAATATTCGTAATGACCAGATCGGGAGTGGTGAACAACGACGACAATTGAATCTGCTTCAGGAGTTGAACCGTCGCCATGCCGACCAGCGCAGCAACGATGCAGCCCTGGAAACGCGGATTCACTCCTTTGAACTCGCCTACAGAATGCAGATGGAGGCGACGGATGCCTTCAATATCGAGCAGGAACCAAAGCACGTGCTTGAGGCCTACGGAAACAGTGTGCAGTCGCGACAACTGCTGATCGCTCGCCGCCTGATCGAACGAGGAGTAAGGTTTGTACAGTTGTGGCACGGCGAAGGGCAGCCGTGGGACAATCACGACGATCTGGAAGTGAACCACCGTCGACTGGCGGGAGAATGCGACCGTGCGATTGGTGCCCTGCTGACGGATCTGAAAGAGCGAGGATTACTCGACGAGACCCTCGTTCTGTGGGGGGGGGAATTCGGCCGGACGCCAGTCGTAGAGTTGCCAACGCCTGGCGCAAATGCGGGGAAGATCAACGGCCGCGACCACAACCACCACGGCTTTACCTGCTGGCTGGCGGGTGGGGGAGTGAAGGGGGGATATGTCCACGGCGCGACTGACGAATTCGGCTTCAAAGCGGTTGAGAAGCCAGTCGGCGTCCATGATCTTCACGCCACGATGCTGCATCTGCTCGGATTTGATCACGAGAAACTGACTTACAGATATGCAGGTCGAGATTTCCGCCTGACGGATATCCACGGGGAAGTCGTTAAGGAATTACTCAGTTAACCAATGGCGGTTATGCCGGATATTCCGATTGTGACAACCGTTCAAGATCTGACAGGAGAAATTTGTCCTGCCATGTGACTTCTCCTCTATATTCGCCCCAGTCTGCCACATTAGAATCCTGAGTGATGACGTATTGTACGTTGCAGGATCCTCAAAGGGGCACCGCGAGGTTTGTTGTGCGGAGTGAACAGCAAAGAATCGGGATTGCCCTGGAGACGCTTACCAGCGGTCTCTTCCCGTTCTTTAAAGCCGAATTGCGTGAAGTTTATGGAGATGCCTGGGAAGAGTCAGCGCGGGCGACTTTTCGTGGCCAGTCTTCCATCGCCCTGCAAAATGGCAAGTGGGATGCCTACGCTGTCCTGAGCGTGATGTGGGACCAGTGGAACCAGGTCTTCCGCTACAAGCTGGGAATGGCAGAACGGAGCCTGGTCAGCGAGTTGCGAGAATTTCGTAACCGATGGGCTCATCAGGACTTATTCAGCGACGATGACAGCTATCGCGTTCTTGATAGCGCACAACGGTTGCTGGTTGCTGTGGGTGCATTTGAAGAAGCGGCGTTGATCGAGGATCGCAAGATCGACGTGATGCGAAACATGCTGGGGCGTCGCGTCAATGACGAATTGGCCGCCGCTCGATTCAGCCGTGCGCGAATTGTGGATGTGCTTCTCTACACGATGTGTTGCCTGGCAATCGTCGTCACGATGTTCATGCTGTTTGCATCGCAACGGTTTGTCCCGACGCTGATCGTGGGTGGATTTACCGTGTTTGTGTTCTCGTTTCTGATCTACAAACGAGTCACGTCAGATGCTCCGGTGTACGGCGTTCACGAGTGCCCGAAGTGCACCAAGATCATTTACAGCGAAGTCTGCCCCTACTGCGATCCCCCACACCGATCGTCCTCGATCATCAAGAACGGTTCTTCGTTGCGATTCCCGCCGTTTACGGATCAAGTCATTCGCTCGTAAACTGTTAAGAGGTTCTCCGCCCTAGCGACTGAATTCTTCTGCGACGCGACTCTATTTCCGCGCGAATTGATTTTCCAACGGACTTGATTGCAGCTGCATCCCCAAGCGTCCATCGACCATCGGAAGATTTGGTCGAGACATTTCCCAAGCTGTCTGGTGCCCTTCGTGATACCCGGACTGATATCCGCTGTACCACGCCATGATCACGACCCATGCTGCGAACGGAACCAGCCACAGTTTCCAGTTGTCAACGGTCATGACAGGACTCCCACTGATTCGAAAGATGAGACGAGACGTGAGGTGGCGAATATTCGCAATTCCTTCATCAAATCTTCACACATCGGATTCCGTTGGTCAATGGCGGAATTGTTAAAAATTGAAATCCATTCTTGCGGGCATGGCGAGGGGAATCTCTTCAGCCCGCCGTCGCCACATTTCGTACCAGGTCTTCCGAGTTTGAACGGTCTCTTTGCACGAAGCATGCTCGTTTGTATAAGATCCTTTTGGAGATGTGCTTGGGAACATGGTTTCCTGGACGTCTCACCAATCACAAAATGCTCGTACAATGGAATCCCGTGCATGGCCGACCGCGAATTTTCCCGTTACCAGAACAAGGTCATCCAGCGTTACTATGACAATCGCCCTCAGGTGGATGAGCAGCGGTTGAGCGAACTGGTGGCTGAGTTGTATCTGGCCAGCGAGAAGAAGAAGCCGAAACTCTGGGAAACGGCTCGCGATATCATGATCCGCCTGGGGACACCGGAATCTCGCGTGGAACACGTCATGAAGACGGCCAATGCAGCCATTCTGGCTGAAGTGGTCAAAGACGTGCAGTCCGGCAAGATCCGGCCGAAACCACCCGAGAAGCCGCCAGAACCGCCTGCCGACGAGTAGTCAAATGTCGCCCTACCTACTTGGCGCAGGAGGCTGGGTGGCCGAGGCTGGATTGAGGCATTGCGAAGGAAGTCCCGGGGTTTCGTGAAGACACTCCAACCCCGGCACCAACCAACCATCGACTCCGATAACGAAGAACAGACTGGACGCTACGTCGTCGGCACAGGCGGTTCCATGGCGGGGATTCCGACCACCGGCAATGGATCGCGAGCCTGGCGTTCGTCATCGTCCGGGGACATGCTGTCGCACGGCATCCAATCGACGCTCTGTCGCAGTAATGCATAGACGATTGTGGCACTCGTCCAGAAGAAACTGATCGCATAGGCATGCATCAGCAATTGGATCAGAAACTGGATGGCTCGACGCCCAAACGCGGCCGAACCGTTGCTCCCCATCCCTTGCTCAATGGATACGGAGCAGAGGTAGAACGTCCATTCCCCAAGCCAGCCGGCAATCGTCAGGGCGATCAAACCAGCCGTCGCGACGACGATCCAGCACCAGACAAAGTACCACGGTCGGCCCGTCCATTGGCTGTACGAGCGACTGAGTCCACCGAAGCCATCACAGTCATCGTACGCAATGGCCGCCACCATCAGCGGCCAGCCTAACAGCGTGGCCACAAGCAGAAAACCCGCAATCATTCCACCCACCAGCAGAAACGGGGCGAACACTGCAATTACGATCGAGTTGACCACAGGAAGTACCCAGGCAACGCCCGACCCGACGACCATTCCCACGAGAATCAACGTTGCAGCTGCGGTCGGAATCAGGGGTGCAACCACCCCACGGCCCCAGCGAGTCAGTCCGAACTGAACCCCCTTGCGAAACGAGCCGTTTTCACCTTTGGCAAACCGGTGCGCGGATAGTCGGCAAAGAATCAGGCCAAACAGCGTCCAGACAATCACATGCCAAATAAGAACTCCGAGAGAGACCAGGCTCGGCGATTTCCGGGGAAATTCCAACGTGGTACCTAATGCCACGCGGCCGCCGGAACCAAATGGTTCAATGACACGCTCAGCGGAATGCAGGACCTCGCGCCAGGGAAGGGCGATGGAATTGACCGATTCGCGAGACGGCAAAAATGCCCCCTGAGATTCTGGTCGGGTACCGATCTGGACGTCCACCTGGAATGGCGGACCCGATTCAGGCGCAATCCAATCAAATAACTGGTGACTCAACGAAAACACCGCGATGGCGCCTGCCGCGACCACCAGTTGGCGAATCGAAAGTGCAATCTCGATCGCCTGGAAGAGGCTCAACCATGGAAACCAGCGCCGGTACGGAATCTGATCAGGAAACGACATGCGGAAAATCTCAATCAGGAAAAACTACTTGAACATGTCTGACACAGGTATAGGAGCCGCGCCCGTAAGGAAGCGGACAGTTCGGCCAACCACGCTCTTGAACCGATCGTAGAAGCACGAGAGAGATACGGAATCGGTCGCTGAAAAGTCGCTGCTTCCACCCGGACAAGCCGGGCGGAGAGCCAGCCGCTTCGCATTGCTGCATGGCAGCGGGTTATTCGCAATCCCGGCGGGGCGAACCCGGCGGAAATCTCTTCCGTTGGGCGCGACTGCAGTATCGGTTTCCGCTGGGCGTGCCCGAGTGGGAGCAACGACTTGCAGGCAACAGCAGGTTCGGGGACTGACATCAGAACAAACAACCTCATTCTAACTTCGCCACCACGACACACGGACGATAGCAATCGGGGAAGGGGCTACTTCCGTTCGCGTGCGTACCGAACACGACAGCCGCGCGCGATCGTTTCCTTGACCGCTGGAGCCTCACCTTTTGTTGCCGCTGCAATCGCCTCTTCCACGAACCTCTTCTGCACCTTGGAAGCATCGGTGACATCGTCCAGTGCCCCCATGTAAATCACCTTGCGATCCTGATTCAACACATAGAACTCGGGGGTAAAAATCGCCCCATAATCGCGAGCGATTTTCTGTGATTCGTCGTACAGGTATTCAAACGCAAACTCACGTTTCGCGGCTCGCTCGGTCAAGTCCTCCAGCGTGTCCCCTTTGACACGATTGACGCACACGGCGACCACCGCGACTTTTCCTTTTTCGCCGCCGAATCGCTTCGAAAGCTCCTTGATACGATCTTCATAGTCGACTGCCGTTGGACATGACGCACAGGTAAATACCAGCACGACAAAATCCTTGCTCTTGTGATCCGCGAGCGAATGCTTCTTACCATCAGTACCAGGCAGATCAGTCCAGGCGGGAGCGGGATCGCCAATGTTCAAAACCTCGTTGAATTCACCCGCTTGAACCAGGCTCACCAGCGCGATCAGGGCCAGTACAACTCCCAGATTGATTTGCCGCATGGAATTCCTCCGCTGATTTCGATGAGTTGCGACGCAACGCCGGCAACGATTTGTCGCTGAATTCGCGAGAATTCAGCGACGATCCGACATTTCCCCGAACTCTCACGAGTTCGGGTACTCAGTTCACCTCTACGACTTCAACCCTTCGGCGACAGCCAGCAAGGTCCGAACAAAGCACCCCGTGCCACCCCCTTCACGATGAGGCTTATTCGACGACGCAAAGGCTGGACCGGCGATATCCAGATGGACCCAAGGCTTGCCACTGACAAATCGCTGCAGGAACTTCGCTGCACTGATGGCACCACCCCAGCGTCCTCCCGTGTTTTTGATGTCCCCCACATCACCTTTGATCAGATCATCGTAGAGGTCCCACATCGGAAGCTGCCAGGCATCTTCTCCACACCCATTGGCAGCATTCAACACAGCATCGCACCAGGTCTGATCATTGGAAAATGCACCCGCGACATCCTCACCCAGAGCCACCACACAGGCGCCGGTCAGTGTCGCCAGATCGATAATGCGAGACGCACCGGCATCAACCGCGTAGCTCAGCACATCAGCCAGTACTAACCGTCCTTCAGCATCCGTATTGAGAACTTCGATCGTCACGCCGTTGCGAGCGGTCAGAATGTCTCCCAGCTTAAACGCTGAACCACTCGGCATGTTTTCGACGAGACCCATATACCCGACGACGTTTACCGGCAACTTCAACTTGGCGATCGCCGTCATGGCTCCCAGCACCGTCGCGGCCCCAGCCATATCACATTTCATGGTCAGCATGCCATCGGTCGGCTTGAGTGACAGTCCGCCGCTGTCGAAGGTGACTCCCTTGCCAACGAGCGCCAGCTTGGGAGCATCAGGAGCACCGCCACAATGCTCGAGAATCACCATCCGCGGAGGCTCAACGCTTCCCTGTGAAACCGCCAAAAGCGACTTCATCCGTTCCTTTTCCAGTCGTGGCTGATCGAAGATCTCGCACTTCAGGCCACACTCCGCCGCCACGGTCGCTGCTCGCGTGGCAAAACCAATGGGGGTAATTTCCTGAGGGGGACGATTGACCAGATCGCGAGCCAAGTTAACAGCTTCCCCGATGATTCGGCCTCGACTGACGGCGGTTGCCACAGCAGCACTATTTTCGCTCGTACAGATCAACTGAAACGATGCGAACGGAAATCGACTCTTTTCCGTACGGTATAAATCCTGTCCAACGGAACCCGTCAGCGCAGCCGCGGTGGCAGCAGCAGCAAGCTGTGCGGAACTGACAGAACCCACGGCAGCATCGGGAACCGCGAAGGCGACTTTCACGTCTTTCTTATCGGAGATCGATCGAGTTGCCGTCGCCAGAGCTCGATCCAGTCGCCCCGCAGTCAACTCTTCAGCTTTGCCGAGTCCCACCAGCAGCACGCGAGCCGCTTTCAAACCGGAAACACCTCGCAGGGGAACGGTCGAGGCAAACTTGCCGGTGAGATCACCAAGCTCCTTCAATCGGGTCAGCGAACCTGCCAGAGCCGTATCCAGGACCGCCAGCTTGCCTGAGATCTCCACGGGGTCGGTCACCGGCACTACCAACCAATCGGCGGCGATTTCAACGAGGGGAGCGGTCAACTGGCTGATTTCCATAATCGATTTGTCTTTCCATTGTAAATTCGTGACAGAGGGTTTCGGGTATTGAAACCGATGAGATGAAATTTCACAATCGCCTTGCGATTGCTGGCGCGAACTTAAGCTGCGTCAATGTGCAATCGGCTGATCTTCACGCAGGAGCGTGAAGGCTACTTTGCCGAGCACATCACGTGAAAAAGTTGCGAGTTCGAAAGGTCATTCTTTTCAGATTCGAGAAATCCGAGGGATTCGGGGTTCTACAGTCGCATTTTAGCCCTTGTTTGGCATCATGCGAGGATCGGTGCGACTTGCAGGAAACCGGCAGTCGACTTTATGATCTGGCACAGCCGCTGGCAGTTTTGGAATCCGACTTAGGAACCGCGTCGAAATGCCGACCATTACATTTGTCAATGAGAAGAAAACGGTAGAAGTCCCCGCAGGTTCAAATCTGCGTAAGGAAGCGATGAAGGCGGGCGTGCAGCTCTATCCCTTCCCGCATAACGTCGTCAACTGTATGGGCTTTGGCCTCTGCACCAGTTGCCGCGTGATGGTGAAAAAGGGCCTGGAAAACTGCTCGTCACAGAGCATGTTTGAAAAGGTCTCGATGATTACCAATCCGCTGACGTTCTTCGCCCGGCTGGGCAACGAGACGAATCTGCGGTTGGCCTGTCAGATGCAAGTCAACGGCGACATCGAAGTTCAGACTCAGCCCCCGATGAACTGGCACGGCGAAAACTACTGGAGCTAGTTCGGCGCGAGTCGCCATGTTCGGCGCGGGTCTCCTGACGCCGCCGAAACGCTCGACCGAAGGTCTCGCTGACTTTCCGTTTGGCATAGCCTGCTGATCGTTCGGCGCGGGTCTCCCGACCCCGCCGAAACCCCCGACCGCAGCCTTCTCTTCGTTTCCCACTGACACTCGCGTTCCTGAAGAATCATCACCTTCAGCGAATCGTTGTCGAGCGAGATTTTCCGCAGCTTAGAAAATCCCCAACTGGTCACGGGCTTCGTCCGTCATTCGTGCCGGAGTCCACGGCGGGGACATCACCAGCTTGATTTCGGCAACGTCGATCCCGTTCACCTTTTCCAGGGCCAGTTTCGACTGCATGATGATCTGTGGTCCGGCCGGGCAGGCGGGACTCGTCAGTGTCATCTCTACAAATGCCTTGCGATCCGTCAGATTGATGGAATAGACCAGCCCCAGATCAACAATGTTGATCATCAGTTCGGGGTCGATCACTTCGCGCAATGCATCAATCAGCATGGCATCATCGGGTGGCGGCCCTGCATCAACCGGGGCTGTTTCGGTTGAACAACTACCCGGCGTGGAACAGCACTCCGTGGCGATCGGCAGTCCCGTTGCAACGGGCAGGACACTCGGCACTGCATGATGATGGTCCGAGCAACAAGTCGTTTCCGGGGCAACCGGCGTAGCAAGCGTTTCGTCTGTCATCGTTTACTCTCACAATCCTGGAAGTTACGGGATCTACTTGCGACGTGCGGCCCGAACTTGCCAATATAAAATTACACGACAGCGAACGAGCCCTTCGTCACGAGCGAGGTCGGGCGAAAACAGTACCGTCGCGCACTTCCACTTCAAATGTCGCGATCGGTTCAGTGGCTGGCATACAAAGTGGCTTACCCGTTCGCAAGTCAAATCGTGCCCCATGGCGAGGGCAGGCGATCGAACAATCACTGACAGCGCCTCCCGTCAACGGCTGGCCATCATGTGAACAAACATCTTCAATCGCAAAAAAGTCATCTCCGATTCGGACCAGCAGAGCAGGGATATCGTCGACAAGAATCGACAACCGGTCGCCCGGTGGAATATCGCTGACTGCGGCAACTCGTTCGAAGTCCGACATATTCAATGTGATCCGTTCCTTATGAGGGGAGGTCCCCTCAACCCGACACCAGCTACCGATCGAGAACGGCAACCGCCGCTCCCGTACGTCGCTCGTTAAAACATGTCTGAGCGAAACTAAATTGATTCGCCAATCAACCGAAAATACCGAGCTTTCGCTCGACGGCCTGGCCCAGTGTTTCCCGAACGATTTCGACCGGGATCCGATCGTAGACTCGCTGGAAGAAGCCTTCAACGATCATGTGCATCGCTTCCGACCGAGTCATCCCGCGGCACATACAGTAGAACAACTGCTCTTCATCAACCCGTCCGCAGGTGGCACCATGCGTGCACCGCACATCGTCCGCTTCGATTTCCAGGCCGGGAATCGCATCAACGCGACAGGTGTCGCTCATGATCAATCCGTCGTTCCGCTGATAACCATCGGTCTTCTGGGCATCCTTCGCGACCTTGATCATCCCGCGCCAGATGCAGCGTGCCTTGTCGCGGACGACGTCCTTATAGAGCAGATCGCTGCGAGTATTCGGTGCGTTGTGAGTCTGTTGCGTGTAGTAGGAAATCAACTGGCGGTCGGTTGCAAACGTCACACCATTCACTTCTGCCGCAGCTCCTCGACCATCCAGGAAGACTTCCTGATGAATGTGAGCCAATCGGGCCCCCAATCCACCGACCGTCCACTGCAGCGAGGCACCCGATTCGACTCGACCGGCCTGATGTGCAAAGTGCCAGACTTTGTCATTCCAGTTCTGAAGCTGAACGTAGCGCAGGTTCGATCGGTCTGCCAGCAGCAGTTCGACCGCACCGACATGTAGTCCCGTCGCGGTGAGCGACGCTGACGTCGTCTCTTCGAGCAGCGTCGCACTCGCCCCTTCTTCCAGAATCACGAGAGTATGACTGAAATCAGCGGCCGCTTCGGCTCCCAGTCCGATCAGACTGTACAGCGGTTCGGTCACCTGAACATTTCGGGGAACATACAGAACTGTTCCTCCCGTCCAGAATGCCCCGTGCCAGGCGGAAAACCGATCGGTCTCGGGCTTCACAGCCCGTGTCATCAGATGCGGGCGGAGAACGTCACCATGAGTCTGAATCAGATCAGACAGGTTGCCAAACAGGACACCCTGCTGGCTCCACTTCGGATCGAGACTCGTGCGAGTACACGTTCCATCCAGATGTGAGACAACGCCGGCGAATTCCGCGCGATCTGCCAGCAACGTTTCCAGGGCAGGGGCGTTCGTCCCGGTCTGAATCGTGAACTTCTCTGGCCGAAAAGCCCGAATGTCGACTCGCTTCCACTCTTCAGGATCGAGTTCCTGATTCAGGGATTCGCGATACGCTTCGAACGCACCCCGACGCAGATCGACGACCCATGCAGGTTCAGTCCGACCTGACAGGAATTGTTCGAAGGCTGCCGCATCAAACGCGGTCTGGGGCAGGGGAGTAGAAATTGTTGCGGACATTTTGATTCATTCAACAGAAAGCGAGTGCGAGTCTCAACGTGTTCCTGAAGCGACCTCGGTCATTGAAGTGCATCAAGTGTCACGGTCATGGCGTCTTCGATGTGGCCGTGCAAATGCTCTAAGAGATCATGCAGGCTTGATCCAAAGCACGGTCATGTCGAAGACGCCATGACCGTGGCACCCAATTCTTCCGATGGGACGCGTTCCGGCAGATATCAACACGTTGGGGCGTTAGCCAACGCTGCCTTCCATCTGCAATTCAATCAGGCGGTTCATTTCAACCGCGTATTCCATGGGCAATTCTTTGACGAGCGGCTCAATGAACCCCGTGACGATCATTGCGGATGCTTCCGCTTCGGTCATCCCGCGGCTCATCAGGTACAGCAGTTGTTCTTCAGCAATCTTCGAAACCGAAGCTTCATGCTCAATCGTCAGATTGTCCTGGTTGACTTCGATATACGGGTAGGTGTCACTGCGGCTGTGCGAATCGAGAATCAACGCATCACAGACGACGTTACTCTTGCAGTGATGTGCATCGTGCGTCGCCTTGACCAGTCCACGATAACTCGCCCGACCACCATCCTTCGAGATACTCTTCGAGATCACTCGACTGGAAGTGTGCGGAGCACAGTGGACCATCTTGGCCCCCGCGTCCTGATGCTGCCCCTTGCCCGCAAACGCGATCGACAGTGTTTCACCACGTGCCCCAGGTTCCATCAGATAGATGGCAGGATACTTCATCGTCAACTTGGAACCGAGGTTCCCGTCAACCCATTCCATCAGCGAGTCGCCATAGGCCTTGGCTCGCTTGGTGACGAGGTTGTAAACGTTGTTTGACCAGTTCTGGATCGTCGTGTAACGACATCGACCACCACGTTTCACGACGATTTCCACAACTGCCGAATGCAGGCTGTCGCTGCTGTAGGTCGGCGCTGTACAGCCTTCGACGTAGTGCACCGAAGCCCCTTCGTCGACGATGATCAGGGTTCGCTCAAACTGACCCATGTTCTGGGTGTTGATTCGAAAATACGCCTGCAACGGGAATTCAATGTGAACACCCTTGGGGACGTAGATGAACGAACCACCGGACCAGACGGCCGAGTTCAGTGCGGCGAACTTGTTGTCGGCGGAAGGGATAATCGTTCCGAAGTATTCACGAACGAGATCGGGATGGTCGCGAACGGCAGAATCGGTGTCGGTGAAAAGAACACCTTGCTTGGCCAGGTCTTCCTGCAGACTGCCGTAGACAACTTCAGATTCGTACTGCGCTTTGACGCCCGCCAGGTACTTCTTTTCTGCTTCGGGAATCCCGAGGCGATCGTAGGTCTTGCGGATATCTTCCGGAACGTCGTCCCAGCTCTTTTCCTGACCGGCCGAAGCCTTGACGTAGTAGAAGATGTCCTGAAAATTCAGCCCGGACATGTCGCCGCCCCATGTGGGCATCGGCTTCCGGAAGAAAATATCCAGGGCTTCCAGGCGGAACTCACGCATCCACGCGGGTTCACCCTTCATCTCGGAAATCTGTTGGACAATATTCCGATCGATCCCTTTGCGGCTCTGGAAGACGTATTTGTCCGTTGGATCATGGAATCCAAACTGGTAGTCGCCAACACCGATATCAGAATCGAGAACAGGTGTTTCGGTACTCATCGTCAGGTCACTCCTCCCCCACGGGCGGGATCGATTAATTCACATCGACTCATTCACAGTGAATCGCAGTGATGCGAACACCTTCAAGAACCGTTCAGGAAACCCGCCAGGATTGCCCGCACGGATGGATCATCAACTGATGGACGTCAACTGACTACTTGGCACCAGCCACAGCATGTAGCCCCGCCGCAGCCCGACGCTCCTGCTCTTCAGCTTCTGCAGGATGTCGTTCTCGGATTGCAGCATAACCCTGGTTGTGCAGTTCATGAGCCAGCGCGGCATCACCCGTTTCGACAATGCGTCCGGCCAGCATCACATGAGTAAATTGTGGGATATTGTATTCCAGCAGGCGTTCATGGTGAGTGATGATCAACGAACCCATTTGCGGTCCGGAGAGTTTCTTCAACCCTTCACTCACAACTCGAACGGCATCGCTGTCCAATCCGCTGTCAGTTTCATCAAGAATCGCAAATTTCGGCTGCAACATCGCCAGTTGCAGAATCTCCATGCGTTTCTTTTCACCCCCGGAAAACCCTTCGTTCAGGTACCGTCGGGCGAATTCGAGATCCATTCCAAGCTCTTCCATCCGTTCCCGCAGTTCCTTGCGGAACTCTTTCATCGGGATCAGGCCTTCCCCTTCCTTGCGGTTGGGATTGCGGATGTTCGTCACGGCGTGACGCAGGAAATCAGCGACCTTCACACCAGGAATTGTGACAGGGTACTGGAACGCCAGGAACAACCCGCGGCGAGCTCGTTCGCACGGATCCAGTTCGTTGACATTCACTCCATCGATCTCGATGGTGCCGTCCGTGATCTCGTATTTGGGATGTCCAACCAATGTGTATGCGAGAGTGCTTTTGCCGGAACCATTGGGGCCCATCAGAGCATGAACTTCGCCCTGACGAAGCTCCAGGCTGACACCTTTGAGAATCGGCTTCTCGTCAACGGACACATGCAGATCGGTAATCTTCAACAAGCTGGACATTCGGCCTCTCTTGAGGGGACTTGCCCCAACAATTTCAACGATTCAGTTCATTGCTGACTGGCTTTACGCCAACTCAGCCAGCGACAGGGTCTGAGGGAGCCCAACCCGTCCCGTATGATGCGGAACCGGCAGAACTTCCTGACCACGAGTAATCTTCTTTGCCTTGATCTTGTCCTGGATCCTCATCAGCCCTTCGAGCAGTGCTTCCGGACGAGGAGGACAACCAGGAACGTAAACATCGACAGGAACAACCAGATCGACACCCTTCACCACGTGATAACCGTGTTTGAAGTAAGGACCACCCCCAACGGTGCAGGCCCCCATCGCAATGACGTACTTGGGGTCAGGCATCTGCTCGTACAACCGGCGGACGCGGCTGGCCATCTTGTAGGTGACTGTCCCGGCGACGATCATCAGGTCTGCCTGACGGGGAGTCGCACGAAAGGCACCTGCACCAAATCGGTCCATGTCGTACCGGCTGGCCCCGGCCGCCATCATCTCGATCGCACAGCACGCCAAACCAAACGTCATCGGCCAAATGCTCGACTGCCTGGCCCAGTTCATTGCCTGTTCCAGAGATGTCGTGATCACATTTTCTTCGAATCGACCTTCAATCCAGGGGGTCATGCTCGTTCCATCCGTTCCTACAGTTCGCTGAATTGGTTTTCGCGGCTTCGCGACAGACCAGAAACTCTACCAGTATCCGACCACCAATTCACCCCAACCCAAACCCATATCTCGCAGAACTGGCTGCAACCTGTCCTGAAGCAATTTCAAATCTCATCCAGCAACCAAACACCCGTTCAACCCAAACCGTTCAACTCGCCTCAAATCAACTCACCCCGCCGGAACGGGATGAAATTCACAACAGGCATGACCGTCGCGACAACAGGACGCCAACTTCAGTGGCGTTCCCAGCACCTGCTCGAACACCTTTTGCTCTAATTCGCAAATCCCCGAGTCGCGCTGAGCCAACTCGTGGTATGGACAATTCGTCTCTCGCAACACCGGAAACTCGCCCTGGGAATCGACTTCCACTCGGAAACCGTGCTCCGAAAGGCTGGTTCGCAACTCACCCAGTCGCTCCACCAGCGAAACCCCGTGAACCGTCGCCCCGTACCGGCGAACTAACGATTCCCGAATTCGATTGGTGACCCGCTCACGGACAGTTGGCTCGTCAATCAGATGCAACTCATCCCAGAGCAACAACGCGAGCTCCGCGTAATTGTCACCAAGCTGTTGTCGCCCGGCATCCGTCAGGCGGTAAGCATGATGAGGACGACCACGACCCGAACGGATCGTCTGTCGCTCAACCAGCCCCATTCCCTGCAAACGAGTCAGCCGCTGACGAATCGCGGTGGCAGTGACGCCGGCCGTATCGCACAGTTTCTGAACCGTCCCACCACCAGCTTGATGAAGCTGCTGAAGAAACTGTTCATCGCCCTCTTCTACAGAGACCTTCATGGTGCAATCGCTTTCCCGATGGTCAGACCTAAACTCCGCAGGATTCTACCGTGCGAAAGACTTTTGACAACCGTCGCTGTCAAAATTGCCGCAATTTCTCGTGAGTGAGAACAAAAGACGTAACAGACTCAAATGAAATGCCTTAGGATTCTTTCGAAAAAGACGAGCACGGATCGTCCGTCGCCAACGCCACACATGACTACTTGCTTTCCAAATTTATTGCCGACGACGGCAAAGCCCCATTCGCCTGGCGCGTTTTCCAGCAGGGCAATCGAACGCGGATGATCCTCGCCTGCTGTCCTGGCGTCGCACGGAAGTTATCTCCAGCCAATCGGATCAGTCCGTACCGGACTGCATCACAACAGTGCATTTCTCGCTCGACGTACGATGTTTACTTTGCAAGAATGGGGCAATTGGACAACGATGAGCGGAGTTCTTCAGGGCCTGTGTGATATGACGATTGGTCAAAGCCAAGACGATGGACTTGAAAAACGCGTCGCGGGAGCGGGCAGCTTCACGTCGGCGAGCGATATTGATCGGGGTCCAGTCGTCAAGAAGTGCGTTGCCCGCGTCTGGCACGACAGCGGTCCCGGAACGGGCTTACTGCTTCCGGACAAATGGTTTCTGACAAATCACCACGTCTTGCCTACCATCGAAAAAGCAAAAGAGGCGGTCGCACAGTTCAATTACGAACGCCAGGCCGATGGGATGTTTGCTCAGATGAAGCAATTTTCGTTTAACCCGGATGCAGGTTTTTATACGTCACCGGTGAATGAAGGCGACGACTGGACTGTGGTGAAGCTGAAAGGGGACGCCAACGCCGAATTCGGTTCGGTCCACCTCGAAGAGATCGCCCCCGGAATTAACGAGTCTGTCAGCATCATCCAGCATCCCGATGCCGGGCCGCGCCAAGTCGCGGAAGGCCCGGTGGTCGAAGTGATCGAGGCGGCAGCGCGGCGCATCCGGTACAAAGCCAACACGCTGCCCGGTTCTTCCGGGTCTCCAGTCTTCAATCGCCGCTGGCAAGTTATTGGCCTGCATCACAGCAGCGCTACCAGCCGGAACAAAGAAACAGGCGAATCGTTCGAATGCAACGAAGGGATTCACATCGCCGCGCTGCTCGAAGGCCTCAAAAAAGTCGGGGTCTGGCCGCACCAGCCAAGTACCGGCGATCTGCGAGCTCAGGATGGGACGTGGATCATCGAACGCGACGTTGATCGCGAAGCGATCAAACATCTGAAAAAACTGCGGATCACGGTCGCCCTCAAAGGGGGCAGCCAGATGGGAAAAAGCTTGATCGCGGATCGAATCGGACGCGAAATGCAGATCGATGGCTGGGAATCCGTGACGATCGATCTGCGTCATGAGTTCGCCGCCGAAGACTATCAGACCGGTCACCAATTCCTGACCCGCCTGGCTCAGAAGATCATCGCAGAAACGCATGGTGATGATTCAATCCTGAAATCGTTCGAACGTGACGGAACCCCCACCGCCTTCAAGACATTTTTGGAAGAACTCAAACTCGGGCGTTCAACCCTGCGGATGCTTCTGACACTGGATGGTGTCGAATCGCTTTCGGGGACGCCGTGCTGTTCTTCCGTCTTGAGTGCCCTGCGCATCGTCCACAACGACCTGCGATCGATGCGTAACGATGCCTGGCTGCAGATGGTCTTCATCTACGCCATCACACCCCGCCAGACAGGAGCGATGGGTTCCGTCTTCGATGTGGCGAAGATTGTCGAAGTCTCCGACTTCAGTGAAGGGGAACTCCAAAAGCTGGCAGCCTTGTACGGATTGCCAGACGTCAACGTTGCAAAGCTCTATTCGTTCCTGGGAGGCCATCCGACGCTGACTCAGGATACGCTGCTGGCGATGCAGGAAGACGACATTGGACTCGACGAACTGATTGAAGACGCGAAGACAGGCGGAATCTACAAGCACCGCCTCGAGCGAATGAAGACCGCCTTCAACGAACACAAGGATGGCAAGCACCTGGCGGCCGCTTTTCGAGGTCTCGTCCAGGGCAAGCCCCTGGAGAACGAAGAGACGTTTGATGCACTGCTGGCGCTGGGGGTCGTCAAAGGGACCTACAGCGGAGATGCCGCGGTCCGTTGTGAACTCTACAAAGCGTGGCTGCCGCCGCGGATTCCCAAATGAGTACCGTAGACTCGTCGTTCTTTCACGCTGAGGCGACGTTACCCGCCGATCTGCCATGCTACGTCGAACGACGTGCCGACGCCGAACTGCTGAAAGCATTGAACGCCGGTAAATTCACGGTCATTCTGTCCAGTCGCAAAGTCGGCAAGTCCTCGTTGATGGAACGAGCGTTTGCATCACTGCGCCGCGAAGGTGCATTTGTCGTCAAGAAAGAACTGGCCGAAGCAGACGCAGGGATCACCGTCGAAAGCTGGTACGCGGGACTCGTCGAAGAAATCGTCAATGACGCGCGACGACGCAACAGTTTTCAAGTCGATCCGGCCTGGCGCGACTGGTGGGCTGATCGCAGCAACATTCCTGCAGGCCAGCGATTCACTGACTTCCTGCGAGAGTTCCTGCTCGAAAAATCAACTCAGCCCTGGATCATCGCTCTCGACGAAATTGATACCACAATCCCACTCCCATTCAGCGATGACTTCTTTGCCGCAATCAGGCGCTGTCATAACGCCCGCGCCGGCGATCCGCTGTTTCAGCGATTGACATTCTTGCTGGCAGGGGTCGCCAGCCCCGCTCAACTGATCAAGGACAATCGTCGCACACCGTTTAATATCGGCCACGCCCTCAGCGTCACCGACTTCACTGCCGAAGAAGCCAAAGTCCTGCTGGAAGGACTCGGTCAGCCCACGCAAGCGGACCATCCTGCCCTGCAACGCATCCTCTATTGGACCAACGGCCACCCCTATCTGACGCAGCGGATTTTTCTCAAGCTGGCCGAGGATATCGAGGACGACGACGAACCACCCGTAAACTGGGAACAACTGATCGACAAAGCGGTGAAGGATACCTTCCTGCGACCGGGAGCACGCACCCGCGAAGCTCATCTGGAAGACATTGCCAAGCGACGGATTGGGGACCTGAACAAGCTGGGAAATCCCAGTTACGACCCCGAAATGAAACGCCGGATGCTGGAGATCTACAAGCGTGGCTGGCACGGAAAAGAAGTCAAAGACGACCCCGTCTCCAAGCCATGCGTGGAACTGAAACTCTGCGGATTGCTGGTCAACGATGTTGAAGAGCCGTCACGACTCGTTGTCCGGAACCGGATCTATCGTACGGTTTTTGACGCTGCGTGGATCGAATCCGAAACACCCAAGAACAACTGGAAACGACTCGCCTTCGCGGCGGGCGGCGTCACTGTCGCCGCGATCGTGTCCTCAATTGTTGCCATTCGATTCCTGATGTATCAGCAACGCCAGAGCACGATTGCTGATCTTTCGGCACAGATCGAACGGGCAGAGACGGACATTCCAACCGCGGCCTATACGAAACTCAGCGAGTTTTCCGGGCAGGAGGAACGAGCCAAGGAACTGCTGGCAACGTATTGGGCTCGCCGGGCTCGCATCGTTTCGGTCGAACGTCCCCGCGATGAAGCCGCCATCTTGTGGTTAAAATCGCTCAGTACCCACGAACTCCCCGAAGCCAGGCTACAAGTTCGCCGGGCTCTTTCAGGTGCCATCCCGAGTATTCAGGGAACCTTTCGCCACGCAGGGTTCGTCTATCACGCCGCCTTCAGTGCTGACGGGCAGAAAGTGGTCACAACCAGCAGTGATGCGACAGCCCGAATCTGGACCGTTGAAGGGAAGCCCATCGGCACACCGATGGTTCACTCGGATATTGTGCTGCGAGCGGAATTCAGTACGAACGGCCGCCGCATCGTCACATGCAGTCGCGACGGTACAGCACGAACCTGGGACGCGAGTACCGGCCTGCCTGTCAGCACTCCGATGAGGCACGAAGGGGCTGTGTCGCGAGCGGTCTTCAGCCCGGACGGCACACTGGTCGTCTCCGTCAGTCGCGACTCAGCCGCCAGAATCTGGGACGCAGAAACCGGGGAATTACTCGATCGCCCCATGACTCATGCCAATCCTGTTCGCCATGCCTCGTTCAGTCCCGATGGGAAGCAGATCGTGACCACGAGCGATGACAAATCCGCACGCATCTGGAACTCAATAACGGGCGAACTTGTTACGACGCTCGATGGCCATTCGAGCGGCGTGACATATGCCGCGTTCAGCCCCGACAGCCAGCGCGTGGCGACTGCCAGTGAGGACGATACGGCGACGATCTGGGATCTAAAAACCGGGAAACGCATCGGCTCCCCTCTGAAACATACAAATGACGTGAACCGGGTGAAATTCAGCCCGGATGGCTCACGCGTTGTGACAGCCAGTGACGATGGAACGGCTCAAATCTGGAACGCAGAAACTGGTGAAGCCTTCGGCCCTCGACTGATCCATGAAGACGTCATCTATGATGCGGAATTCAGTGCCGACGGACGCTGGGTGATCACGTCCAGCCGCGACAATACCGCCCGGATCTGGGATGCCGAAACTTGTCAGCCGTATGGTCATCCGCTGCAGCACGATGGTCCTGTCTATCATGGCGAGTTCATCCTGGGCGATGGGCAATTGATACTGACAGCCAGCGCAGACAAGACCGCACGCATCTGGAACTTGGAAAACAATTCCGTGTTCAGTCAGTCGTTGAAACATCAGGGACACCGGACATGTGCCGAGTTTCGCCCCGACGGGAAGCGACTTGCGATCGGCAGTTCCGATGGTTCGGTTCATGTCTGGAACACCGAGTCGGGCAAGTCGATCAGCAAAATCACATTCGAAAAGGCCCACACCACAGTCTTCAGTCCTGATGGGGAGCGGCTGGCAACGGCGGGCGAGAAAACGGCTCAGGTCTGGAATGCAGAGCAGGGGACCCCGGTCGGTGCTCCACTGATCGCCGAAGCAAATTTCACATCGATTGAATTCAGCAGTGATGGTCAACAGGTGATCACCGCATCGGGTAATCAGGTTCAGATTTGGAACGCAGAAACTGGCGTAGCGATCGGCAAACCGCTTGATCACCCCACGGTGGTATTTCACGCCGCATTCGGAGTTCGCAACCAACGGATCATCACATCGTCACTGGACGGTGCCAGAATCTGGGAGGCAACAACTGGCAAGGAATTGGCATGGCTGAAGCACGAAGCAGCCGTTTCACGTGCGACTCTGAATGCCGACGGATCACTCGCAGCGACAGCCAGTGAAAAGCTGGTCCGTATCTGGAAGGTGGAAACCGGCCAGTTGATCGCAACACCGATCCGGTACTTCGCCACAGTTCACAATGTCGGGTTCAGCGGCGATGGCCAACGGCTCATCACGTCGACAGAAAACGAATTAACCTGGCTCATCGCCGAGAAAAGTGAAAAGTGGACACCTCGCATCTCTGTCTGGTCGAACGGCAGTTCCTGGAAAACATCGCCGCTTCTGAAGAGTCCAACGGGAAATCAGATCCGCATCGCGGATTCATGGACAGGCGATGTCCTGATGATTCGCGACCTGATCATCGATGAACCGGACAAAGCATTGCCTGGCCTGGACGCGGCCCCTGACAAGCTCATTGAATCGTACCTCAAGCGATTTGCACTCGCCTTCGAAGACGAACAAAAGTCGCCCGCTCTCCGTACTGCCGTCCCGATCAGCGGCAAATAGTTCAGATCCATCAACGGTTCACCTCCCTCTTCAATCACTGCTCAGGAAAAGAGCCAAACATGAATCAGGAAATCGCACTCCTCACCCGATCCGGCTTTGACATTAACACCGCAGTGCTGGTCGGCCACGCAGCAGAACTGGCGTATGAAGACGACGGGACGGTGATTGCAAACTGGGCTCGGAACAAAGGCTTCAGTTCAGCGACCGCATTCAACCGCGGAAACATTCAGGGATTCTGGGCCACTTCAGACAACGTCGCACTGCTCGCATTCCGCGGAACGAGCAACATCGGGCAATGGATTCGCGACGCCCGATTGCTGCCGACCAGTCACCCGTGGGGGTCTGTCCACAGCGGATTCAGCGGTGGCATTCAGCAGGTTAACACCGATCTTCAACCGTTCGAAGAAGCCGCCCGGAAAGTCGAACACGTCTGGGTCACGGGCCACAGCCTGGGAGGAGCCCTCGCCGTTCTGGCTGCAGCTCGTCTGAAGCAGCAGGGGATGAATCCGCACGTTTACACGTATGGTCAGCCACGCGTCGGCCTAGGTGCATTCGCAGAGAGATACGAGGCGGAGTTTCCAGAACGCCTGTGGCGTTTCATCAATCAAAACGACATCGTCCCACGAGTCCCCCCCGGCCTGATCTATCGCCATTGCGGCGCGGTGAAACGAATCGTCCGCCCCGGAGTGCTTGAAGCGATGGGCATGGACGAAGAGACCATCCCCGAACTGGAAAACAGTGACCTCCCCCCATTGACCGATGAAGAGTGTGACGCCCTGCTGGCTCAATTGGACGAAGCGGCAGAACCATCGAGCCTGGAAGGAGTCCAACTGGAAAGCCGCCTGACATCCCTGTTCAGCGACCATTCGATGCTCGCCTACTTGCGCCTGCTGAAAGAGATTCGCGATCAGGAACAGGAGTGAAAACCATTTATGTTCAAGATGTCGCTGGTTCACTCCGCAGGCCGAAACGCCCGGCATCGCTCTCAGTAATTTCACGCTGCAGACAACTCAAGGAGATGTCACCGTCCGACTCTGGGATTTTGCGGGCCAGGAGATTACCCACGCTCTCCACCAGTTCTTCCTCACCGAAGGCTGCATCTACGTCCTCGTGCTGGATCCCCGTTCTGATACCGAAATGCAGGATGCTGAGTATTGGCTGGGACTGCTGCATCGCTATTCCAAGGATGCACCCGTCTTGGTTGCCCTCAATCGCCAGGATGCTCGACGCGATGGTTACGATGTCGATCGTCGCGCGTTGAAAGAACGATTTCCCTCCCTCCACAGCTTCACCCCTACGAACTGTGATCAGCGTGTCGGTTGCGATGACTTGAAACAACGTTTGCAGGAAGCGATCCAGTCGCTGCCAAAAACTGAATTACCGCAATTGCAGGTTCCACAAACCTGGCTGGACGTGATGCACGCCTGCGCCAAGAAATCCGAAGCAAAGTGTCAGCATCTCACGCTGCAGCAGTTTCAGGAAATCTGTGCACAACAGGGCGAAAAGGAGCCGGAGCAGCAAGAGTTTCTCGCTCGTCTACTGCACAAACTGGGGGCTGTACTGCACTTTGTCGATGAGCCACGTTTGCGAGATACCGCTGTCCTCGATCCCCATTGGGTCACAGACGGCGTCTACCGTCTGATGCGCTACAAAGATGGACCCGGCAGTGATGGAACACTCACCTTGGCCGAGGCACTGAAAGCCCTACCCGGTGAGACCGAACAGGATGCCCGCTATTTCCTCCGCCTGATGGAACGCTTTGAAATGTGCTTTCCGCTGGACGAAGAGGACGCGAAACTGCCCACCAAATGGCTGATCCCCGGTGCCCTCGAAAAGTTCCAGCCCGAAGGGGTGACATCCGAATGGCAAAACCCCGATGCAGTTCGCCTGCGATACGTCTACGACCCACTCCCCGAAGGAGTCATTCCGCGCTTCATTGTTATGACGCACCTGCTAAGTGGCGGCGGCAAACCTCGCTGGCGGAATGGGGTTGTCCTGGAGGAAGGTAAAGCCCGCGCGCTGGTCCGTCGGGGCGAGAAACGAAACCACGTCGAAGTGACCGCTCTCGGCCCTAAAGCTGATCGCCTGCGACTGCTGGAAATCATCCAGGGAACCTTCGACCGCATCCACGCCGACCTGCCCGATCCCAAACCCGTCGCCGAGATGGAATTGGCCGGGTTGCCGGGGACATATCGTTCCATTGAAGATCTGGAAGCGTCCGAGTTGGCCCACCTGCAAGTGGCCCTGAACACACCACACGGGAAACGGTTGGTGGAACCGTCAGTTCAACTCAATCTGACTTCGGAACCTGAATCGCGAAATCCAGATCGGCAACCACTCAAAACCTTTCTCAGCTATTCGCATGTGGACAAAAAGGCCAAAGACACATTCCTGATCAACCTCACGGTGATGAACGTCAAGAATCTCATCACAACGTGGCATGACGGATTGATCGACGTCGGCAGGCGCTGGGAGGAAGAAATCAAACAAAATCTGGCAACGATGGATGTTTTTGTCGGCCTACTTACCAACTCGTTCATCGCATCCAAGTTCATCACGAAGGTTGAACTCAAAGCGGCCCACGAAAAACGACGCCAGCTTGGTGACGATTTCCTATTCGTACTGATCCTGGTAGACGACATCAGTCTGGATGATTTGGACCTGTCTCAATACCAAATCCTTCGACCAGGCGGCAAAGCCGTCTGCCAACACAAAAGCCTCAAACATGGCTTCAACGTGGCACAAAAGGAACTCGAGAAACTGATCCGAAATCGGCAGCCAAAATAATGCCACTCCGCGAAGTCGTTCATTCGTCGAAAGCCGATCCCGAGGGGTTGGGTGCGGATGAGGAACACTCATCTCCGCTGATTTCCACTGATCACACAAAGAAAGAAATCGCTCCGGGCACTTGATGATGCGGAGACACGACCGTCAAGGAGTGGTTTCACGGCATCCTGTCTCGAAGCATACCGTTTCGACACATACTGGGTCTCGCTTCCTCGTATTCAAGATCAGCGCGAATTAGCGGAGATCAGTGTTCCAAAATTCTTCCTTCCTCCAGAAAATCGGAGTCCTGATTCTTCATCGCTTTGCCCCACATCGTCCTCAAAAGTTGCCTTCACGCTCCTGCGTGAAGATAGCCGTCAGCAATCGGGCGCCTGATACTCATCGCATGTACGACTGCCAGGTCGTAAAGAAAAAAGACGAGAAGAGGAGACCTTCGGTCGTCGGTTTCGGCGGTGTCGGGAGACCCGCGCCGAACAATGACGCAGGGTGGCACAGCTTGTCGCAAGCTGGGTGCGCAGCACAAGAAACTTCAAGCCGAGCGTCTATGCAGGTATCGCGTTGATCCAAGCCCAACGCTGGCCTGAGGTTTCTTGGACCTTCGGCCCCCGGCTTGAAGCAAGCCGGACCACCCCTGGAAGAGACCTCAGTGGATCATGCCCGAATGAATTCGGGAGCGTCTCAGCGAGACACTCCCGCACGGTTTATAGCACTAACTTGCACACCCACAGCCGATGCACTCGCACACGTCACAACTGCACGTATCACCATTGCAGACTGGACACTTGCAGACCTCGCAACCGCAAGCGGATGCGGTTGTGAATGCTTTCGTAGCACAGCAACTCATTGAGGCGAGAGGCGAAGTCGTCGTCGATTTCACTTGCAGGCAGACGCAGCTTCCACACTCACAAACTTCGCAACTGCAGACACCGGTACAATCGGGACACTTGCAGTCAATGCAGCCGCAAGCGGCATTGGCCTGAGTCACAGATGCTGACGGAGCAGCCAGTGCGAATGCGTACGTCAGTCCAAGAACGGCAGACACGGGAAATGCTAAAGCCAGGAAAGACTTCATGATAAAACTTCCTACTGAAAATGGATGAGAATCAAAAACGAAAGTCGATGGACTTGTCGTCGATTCATTTCAACCAGGTGCAGTAGAGCGCCAGAAGTCTGGGGCCGGAAAGAGTGAAACGCCCCGGAGATTGATCCTTGATGTCTCGCAGAGTCAACAGCTTGCGTTGCTGATCTTCTTTCAGGAACGCGAGATCTAGTGGTTGCTTCTCGACATCGGGTCGAACGCCGCGATCGGAAACGGAGGTGGCTTCCAATGTCTTGATGCAGCAGCAGCCCTTCGACACCTGCAAGACGCTGTTCGACGTCATCTTCGTCGCACAGCAGGGCTTTTGAGCGATCAGCGTTGCGTTTTGAGTGGTCCGGCAACAACTCTTTTTCTGCTCAACAGGCCTGGAGCAGCAGCACAATTTCAGCGACGCCAAGACCGGACTGGCCGAAACGGCAAGCACCGTGATCGCAACGAAAAGTGACTTGAGAAACTGCATGATGCCTCCATTGTATGCCGCGTCCCATTCGAGGCAACAGGCAATTCTTCCAGAATTGTCGATGGGCCAGCTTGCCGCAAGCTGGGTGCGCAACACAAGAAACCTCAGGCCGAGGCGGATACATGAATCGCGTCGAACCTCACCTGACGCCAGCGAGGCCCCCAACGCAGGTTACGAGTTTAGCGGGGGCAGGTGCCTGATATCAAAAGCTCTCGAATAAGACGATCGAGCAGATCTCCGATGCAGAATTTCAGTATGACCAATCGATTGGTATCGGAATAGGGTCGGAGATTGATAATATCATTGGGAGAGGATCGAAAAAGGTATATGTCGAATCGAAGTTTTCGATACAGGAGTTGCCGGAACGCACTATTAACCAGTTGACGAATGCGACTCGCAAAGCAAAACCTGGAGACACCGTGATTCTGAATGTCGCAAGAAAGCCCACGGACAAGGAGTTACGCGCACTTCGCACTGCATTGCCTGCCGGAGTGTTTGATCAGATAAAGATTGTGTCTTCGCAAATCCAATTATTCAGACTCGTCACAAGCGCATTGGAGGAGACGGCGAAATGAGGTCACCGATCAAAAAGCAGGTGTTCAAGACGTTTCATCGCGAGATGGAACGACAGTATCCCAGCTTCGCACTCACAGAAGTCGATGTGGAAATCGTTGGCGTCTGGTCCAGGTGCCTGACGCCTCAGTTGTATCTCTTCCTCAAAGTCATGGAACTTTATGACGAAGACAGCTTTGTTGTTGAGTTGGGCTGGGGTGATAAAAGTCTGTTTCCGTGGGAGATCTGGAATCACGAATTGAAATTTGACTCGGCCGTCTGGTGGAATCGATTGAGTCGACTCTGGCATAAAGGGAAGGGGGAACCGGTCTGGGAACTGGCACCCGAAGTCAGAATCGCCATAGAAGCCCGCGATAAAGCGAGAATGAAGAACAAACCCGTTCTTTATCCCCCTCCACCTCCGGTTTTGACCGTTTTGCATCGCGTCGAACCAGCCGTCATAAATGCGTTAGAGAAATTCGAGGAATTTGGCGTTCCGATTTTCAACCAGCTTGGAAACCACCGAGGACTCGGTGACGTGCTGTAATAGCCTCGCTACTGGTCAATCTGCGTTCATTTCAGCAAAGCATCGGGGCGCAACTTGTGAACGCGAGTTTGAATTCTGTGAACAGCAGAAGCGAGTTGCCATCAACTGGAGTGATGTCGCTGATTTCCTCGCCGCATGCTTCGTTGAGACTTTCAGTTCATCGCCAATCGACGGTAGTACCATGGTAGATGAGCCACTGCTTGACCGCCCTGGGTCAAGCAGTGCAGAGAGCGACTTGAAGCCCATTGCAGAGTCTTGTCCGATTTGAGAAAGTTCAGGGGAACCCGGTACTACAATTCGCACTGCTTCTCCGAGGACTCCGAAGCAGTGGCACATCCATGTTACTTCGAACGCGAGAACAGCGCCATCCTGCCCATATCGGGGGGCTTGCCTCGTCTTACCTCGTATACATCCCGCGACTCGGCTGGCTGCACACACCTTTCACGCATTTAAAGTAACCGGCGGTCGTGTCGTTTCTGGATGGGACGGTGTCTGGCACTTGATGGACGTAATCGCGCGGCTTTCAAGGTAGACACTGAATGCATCGACACCGTGATCGTCGAAGATCAGCTTCCAGCCTTTCCATCGTGGCGCAATCAGCCGAAGATATTCCTTCTCACCTTTTTCGAACGCCACATTGATCTCCGAACCCGCGTCAATTTCTTCGCCTGGAGATTCGTCGAAATCATCAGCAAATGGCTCTCCAAAGACGATTGCAACTTTCTTATCAAAATCAATCAAGTAACCACCCTCAGCATAGGACCAGCCCAACAACTCATCGACGGTATCTGCGTCTGAAATCGCGTCAATTGCGGCAGTCGGACCGTCCGCAAACGAATATACGCATCCCATCGCCCCCCATCGATCACGGTACGCCTTGGCAGTCCCCTTCTTGATAACGACATAATTCGCGCGGTGCCCCATTTCTAACCATTACGAGTGTTGACGCAACGCTAAACACAAGACGCATTATAATGCGGGTTCGTGTCAATGCATCCCCGAATCGGCCAATGTACGCTGAGAAGGTGCTGTCGATCGGGGTTGCTCGTAGCTGTCTGAAAAATTGCCACCTAAGGCCGGGTCCCTGTTCGGTATGGGACACGAACGCTTGACGACTTCAGCGTGTCGAAGTGACATCGATTATGAAGTCACGTGTCCTGAAAACACGACTTTGTCGCGGACTTCAAGACCAAAGGTATCTACGCATCCCTGAACCGCGAGGAGGAGATGTACTGAAACAAAAAGTCAAAGAGATTGTCGAGGTGAGGACTTTTCAGAAACCCCGGGTGATTCCGGTCTTAAGGCCCAAGTGGGCCAGCAGTTCACCCAGCCAGGGCCCTTCGGCGCCCTTCGGCCCTGGGAAACGATGTAAAAACAGGATCTGAGGCCTGAAGGCCTGAAGGGCAACGCTGTGAAGCATTCTTGCAGGCTAAATTTGGGATTTCCATGAGTGGAGCGGCGACGGCGACGCCTATGTTCTCTACTGTTCG
>JBAWWJ010000001.1:0-102037 GCA_037146815.1 Planctomycetota bacterium | reverse complement strand
CGGACAACGTGCGTTCAGCTCATGTCGTCTTTGCCGCTCTCTGACGATGAAACTGTGCTGCTTTGAGGAGCAGTTCACGGGTTTCGTCGGTCAATTTTTGAGTTTCTTGCGGCCGCTCGATGAGTGAAGTCTGTGAAGCCTGGTGCAAATCTCGTGTGCGACGCCACTTTAACTTGTCTAAATTCTGCCGGATCAATCCCTCGGATTGATCAGTTCCCCCTGCTGCGGCGGCGTCCTGCGCCAGTCGTTTCGCGAGATCCCGCTCGCGAGCCTGTTCGTCCAACCAAACGATCAAGCCCTTCATATCCGGGCATTCCCAGTGAGACAGCACTCTGTCAAAGCTGGGTGGCCAACCTTCGTCTGCCAGATCAAAGCAGACAGTCAGCAAATCTCGCAAAACCTCATTCTTGAAGTCGTCCGTCCCAATCTCGCATCGGACTAAATCAATCATATCCGGCGAAGTAAAGAGAAGCTGGAGCAATTCGGACTCCAACTGATCGTCTTTGGATTGAGTTTGCTGGAGTGAAAGGATCGAGCGCCTTCGCACGTTGCGCGCTGCTTCTCCGGTTGATTCGATTGCGGGAACTTTCCGTTCTGAAGGGCGACTTGCTGGATTCTTCTTCTGACTGCGCATCTCGGACAACCGCTTTCGCACGTCCTCTTCGGGCAATCGGAGTCTTAGGGGTAACCAGCTAATCAACAGCTTTTCCTTATCCGTCCCCATGATCCCAGGAGACATAACCAGCAACTCCAGCATTCCGTCCAGCACCCGCTGCCGGGCATCAACCGTATCGACGCCATACCGACTGATCAGCAATCGCAATTCATACTCGCCAACATCTGGAGCCGTCTCGACCAGCCGCTCCATAGCGGCAGTTCCGTGCTCCATCAAAAACTCGTCCGGGTCCAAGCCCCCCGGTAAAGTCAGCACACGCAAGTCGACATCCTGAGCGAGAAACTTAAAGATCGCCCGCTCCGTCGCATCTTTCCCCGCTTTATCGCCGTCATAGACCAAAACAACCGTGCGAGCCAACCGCTTCAGCAGCGTCACGTGTGACTCGGTCAATGCTGTTCCCAACGTTGCCACGACATTCAACAGACCAGCCTGCTGGGCCTTGATGCAATCCGTGTACCCCTCCATCACCAGGACCGTGTGAGTCTTCTTGATTGCCTCACGAGCCCATGTCAATCCGAACACCAGTCGACTCTTATGGAACACGGGACTTTCGTCGCTGTTCAAATACTTTGGTGCATCTTTCCAAGGATTGTCAGGAAGAATTCGTCCCCCAAATGCCACCGTGTGCCCACGTTCGTCGTGAATTGGAAACAAAACCCGATCAACGAATTTGTCTTTGTAACCGTTACCGTTGGTACGCTCGGTGATTAACCTCGCTCGAAACAGCAATTCCGTATCAAATTTGCCTCGTGCCCGATTCATCAACCATTCGCGATCGTCTGGCGAATACCCAAACTTACATCGAGAAATTGTCGATTGCACAAATCCGCGCGATTTCAGGTACTGCCGAGCTCGCTCTGCCAGAGACGAGGTCAGCAGACAGTTATGAAATTCTTCCTGAGCCCAAGCCAGAACATCGTAAAGCTTCGGCTTTTCGGGTGATTCCGCCGGACTTCGTCGCTGACTCCGCGGAACTTCCAGATGAGCCCGCTTTGCCAGAAACGCCAATGCTTCTGGAAACACCATCACATCATGCTTCATAACGAACGAGTAGCAGTCGCCACCTTCACTGCAAACCCAACATTTGTACGTTTGGCGTTCAGGATTGACGGTGAATGACGGGTTGTGGTCTTCGTGAAACGGACATAGCCCCTTGAAAACCCGGCCCCCTTGCTGAGGCTGCAGCGAGATCGTCTCGCCAATCAATTGGACAATATCCGTGCGAGATCGGACTAACTCCTTGAATTCTTCAGGTGTCATTCCGTCCACAAGCAAGCCCCTGCACACCAATTCGTAATGCCAATGGGGCGCGGACCGCGACCCCGGAAAGTACTGACGTGGTATCAACCACAGCCAAGACCGCATGTCAGTAACGGGAGCAAAACCAATCCCGGAACCAGGCGATCGACAGAAACACGTATGAGACAGCGCACAATCCGTGCGGCACTGCAACAAATCGAGAAACGGCGGTAGGGTAATCCCTAATCCACTCTCATTTTCAGGCCTTGGAAAATCCTCTGCCAAGGGGTTGACTTTTTACGTCTTCGTGTACCGGATCAACTGGTACTTTTGCCACAACCGGACAGATTCTAGCGAGCCGATTGAGATGGTCAAGCGGTGGCCAGATTTGTCGTACCACAATTCCAAAGTTGATTTCGGGGCTGATCTACCGAACCTTTTTGAAATCCTTCAATTCCGCATTTGCCGAATCTGCCGATCCGCGTTTGTCGACGAAAGTGACTGGAAGTTTGGCGCCCCAAACAGCAGAATTCAACGGAGTGGACAGTTGGTTTATGTGTTTTTCTCTGTTTCCAGATCTCGATTTCAGCAAGGCATTGCGTGAATCAACCTCGTTTCTCCCGCCGACGGTTACTGGTAAAAGGTGTTACCGTGATTGCCCTTGCCAATCCTCGAAGCCCTGTGTCCGGGGCTGGAACTGCCGAGCGTTACGCCGGATTGAAGTCGACAGACTTTTTTGACGGCCCGATGACCGTAGAAACGACCGTCGTCGACCGGAAGGTCTTTACCGAGGGGCCGGCTGCCGCGCCCGATGGAAGGATTTTCTTTACCAATACCGAAGCCGCAAAGATCCTGATTTGGAATCCCATCCGGAAAGAATTATCGCAGTTTCGCGAGAACAGCGGTGAAGCCAATGGACTACTGTTCGACCAAAGCGGGCGACTGCTCGCTTGCGAGGGGAAAGCAGGGCGAGTCACTCGGACGGATCTGAAGACGAGCGAAACCAAGGTTCTCGTTGATCAGTTTGACGGACACCCGCTGGGTGCCCCCAATGATTTGACGATCGACCTTCAAGGGCGGGTCTACTTTACCGCGCGGTTCCCTTCCACGGCCCCCAAGGATCACAACGTCAACGCTGTTTACCGCATCGATACCGACGGGGCCGTTGCCTGCGTCCTGAAAGAACCCGATATTCATATGCCCAACGGCATTGAAGTCTCGCCCGATGGAAAGACTCTTTACTTAATCGAATCCGATGGTCGCGAGAACCGTAACCGATGTGTCCTGGCCTATGACTTGAAGAGCGATGGTCGCGTCACGAACGCACGACGATTATTCGACTTTTATCCCGGTCGAGGTGGTGATGGATTGTGCGTCGATATCGAAGGGAATCTGTATATCGCAGCCGGATTGCATGCGACTCGCGGAACTCATGAAACGCTGGATACGCGACCTGGTATTCACGTCGTTTCACCGTCGGGAACGCTGCTGGCCTTCGCCGAAACACCCGCGGACACCGTCACCAACTGCACATTTGGCGGAAAAGATCGCCGCACCACGCTCTATGTCACATGTGGCAAACAACTGCTGAGCATTCGTACGAAGCGGCCGAGTCCCGCCTGAATGGCATCGCGAGAAAGGCGAAAAGCTTACGAAACGAGTCAAATTCTGGTGTTCCCGCATTTTTTCAATGCGGGACGCACCTTCGCTCTGACGATGTTCAACTCTTCAATCCAAACGTCGTCAGCAGAGCGGTATTTGCTTTCTTGGCGTCGGTCGGGGCGACAACGACACTAATACGAATCTCACTCGTATTCACCATCTGAACGTTGACCCCGGCATCCGCCAGAGCACGGAACATTCGCTCACCGACACCCGTGTGGCTGCGCAGGCCGATCCCCATTACGGACAGCATCGCAATGTCTTTTTCAAAACTCAGCTCTGCACCAGGCCAGCGTTCAATCAGTTCTCGCAGCAACAACAGACATTGCTCAAGATCGCCGCGAGGAACCGTGAACGACAGGTCGGCATGAGCCCCGTGGCTGATGTTCTGGACGATGAGATCCACCATCACCCCACCTTCGGCGACCGCTCCGAACACTTCGGCTGCGACACCCGGCTGGTCCGCCACGTGGCGAACTGTGACGCGCGACTGTTCTTCGTCGAGTTGCACTTCGCTCACGACGATGTCTTCCATGCTCGCCAATCGCTTCACAACGTCCTGCTCAAGTTCACTCCGATTGACCATCGGCTTCGATTCGCTGCCAGCCTGCCGATAACCGACACTCGGTGCTGCGGCGCGTGCCAGATGTAGCGAGAATCCCTCGTGAGCCGCCTGAAGTGCGGTTTCACGCTGGTCGCGATTGACCAGCACTGAAATCTTGATTTCGCTGGTCGTGATCATCTGGATGTTGACACCAGCATCCGACAGCGACCGGAACATCTGGGCGGCCACACCGGTGTGGGTCCGCATCCCTGCTCCGACGACCGAGACCTTCGCCACGTTCGTACCATGATGGACTTCGCCCGCCCCCAGGGCTTTGACAGCTTCCTGTGCAGCGGTCAGGGCTTCTGCCAGATCATCCTGTGGTACGGTAAACGAAACTTCCGCCACCGCGCCGGCGGCGATGTCCTGGATGACCATGTCAATGGGAATCTTGCGATCCGCCATCTTTCCAAACAGTGCTGCGAGAACTCCGGGGCGATCAGGAAGGTTTCGCAGGTTGACGATCGCTTCACTCTTAACCAATGCGACGCCGGTCACCATCGGCACATTGTCGTCCTCATACGGGGCGATCAAAGTCCCTTCACCTTTGGAATAGGCGGGACGTACCAGCAACGGGACACGATACTTCTTCGCGAATTCGATCGAACGGGAGTGCATCTTGCCACCACCCAAGCTGGTCAATTCCAGCATTTCATCATAGGCAATGCGGTTCATTTTGCGAGCCGACTTGATCAGCCGCGGGTCCGTCGTGTAGATGCCGTCGACGTCTGTGTAGATCTCGCAGACATCCGCTTCGAGGACGGCCGCCAAGGCGGTCGCCGTCGTGTCGCTGCCTCCGCGGCCCAGCGTGGTGATATTGAAATCGCTGTCGATTCCCTGAAATCCTGCGGCGACCACGATATTGCCTTCATCGAGCAACCGGCGCATCCGATCCGTCTGAATCCGCTGGATTCGAGCCTTGGTAAAGGTCGAATCGGTCAGGATGCCGATCTGGTAGCCCGTCAGACTGACAGCTTGCTCGCCGAGAGCCTGAACTGCCATCGCTACGAGTGCGACCGATTCTTGTTCGCCCGTTGCCAGCAGCATGTCCATTTCACGCGGGGGCGGATGATCGCCAATCTGTTTCGCGAGTTCGATCAGTTCATCGGTTTTATCGCCACGGGCACTGATCACCATCACGACCTGGTTACCTGCACGTTTTGCGTCGACAGCCCTCTGAGCCGCCGCCATGATGCGCATCGCATCTGCCACACTGGAACCACCGAATTTCTGAACGATCAACGCCACGATGCCTGTCCCTGAAGATCTTGTCCGCCAAACAAGGGGAATCCCCTTGGCCCATTCCAATCAACCGTGCGTAAACTGCATAACCGCCTGCGACTACATTCTTTACGGAATGCTCACGCCTTGCCGCGAAGTCGCAACACAGGACAGAGAGTTCTCGAATCGGCGATGAACTTCGGAGGATAGCAAATTTCTGCCGGAGAAACGACTTTGGGGGGCATCTGAAACAGGCCAATCGGCTTTTTCCATGTAGGGTGGGACCAGCTCGCTTCGAGCGCCGGCCCACCATCAGGAAACGTCGAGAATTGATGGTAGGCCGGCGCGGCGAAGCGCCACTGGTCCCACCCGACATCCTGCCCAGCTTCAAAAAGGCCTTGGCCCTGGCATGGCAGGTTCATTGATCATGACAGACGAGTGAAATGATGCCAGTAGCGTTCTGGGTTGTTGAGCATCATTTGTGCAATCTGAAAATGTTCCGTGTCGGCATAGTTGATCGGCTTCAGATCACCGTGGTCGAACGAAATAACCGTAGCACCGGGAAACGTGAGCAGGATCGGTGAATGCGTCGCAATGATGAATTGCGTATTTCCGGCCTCGACCATGGAATGCATGTGAGAAAGCAGAGCTAATTGTCGTTTCGGCGAGAGTGCCGATTCGGGTTCGTCCATCAACATCAGGCCTTGGCGAAAGCGATTCTCAATGACAGAGAGAAAAGCTTCGCCATGGGAACGATGATGCAAGGATTTACCACCGTAAGCCAGATAGGGATCGGCAGGTGCCCCCCCTTCCAAAAAGTGGGGATCAATTCTCCGTTTATCCAGTAGCGATGCGAAATGTGCCTGAGTGTCGGCACGAAAAAAGTAACGATCTTTGGGTTTTCGTTGAAAACCAAGACGCAGGCCGTCAGCAAGTAGACTCTCTTCCGGAAACGCATGGTTCGAGCCAGTTTCTTCCATGCCTCCACCCGAAATTGGCAGATCAGCCAGCACCGCAATTGCTTCCAGAAGAGTCGATTTTCCACAGCCGTTTTCACCGACAAAGAACGTCACGGCGGTATTGAACTCAAGCTGCAGGTCGCGACAAAAGCCCAGGTTTCCCGGGAATGTCTGTGCATCAAGCGGTTGCCTGGGATTGAGTGTCACTTGCGAGACAATTGGGGTGAACGATTTCGTCATGCAACGGTACTTGATGGGAGATCAATCAGCGAATCGAACGCAGTAAATCGGCGGCAGGTGTTCGGAAATCGCTTGCCAGGAATCACCCTGGTCCTCAGTGACCCAGATCGAACCAGTCGTCGAACCAAATGTCAGGCGGTTGCCGCTGCCGTCGATATCCAACCCGTGGCGGTAGGTCAAATCGTAGGCGTGATCCTGTGGCAATCCATTTCGAAGGATGTCGAACGTCTGTCCACCGTCTTGAGTTCGTGCAACGACCACCTTGCCATCGGGAGGTAATCGGTGTTCATCTTTCACCCCCGGAACGAACCAGGCCGTATTTGCGTCCGTGGGATGGACCGCGACGGCGAAACCAAACGAAGTCGGCGAAAGACACTTCAGGTTTGAAACGTCCTGCCACGTTGCAGATCCGTCTGTCGTTCGAAAAATGCCATTGTGATGCTGAGCCCACAATGCGTCAGGATGTGCCGGGCATTGAACAACGCGATGGACGTCCTGCACGTTGGGATTCTGCTTCTGATCAGGGGGAGTGTATGCCGACCAGATCCCTTCGCCACGGCAGTCCCAGGTTGCTCCCCCATCATGAGTCACCCAGACTCCGCCACACGAGATACCGATCGTGACATGCCGAGGATCGCGCGGATTGACACAGACGGAGTGAATGCCTGGCAGGTCTGCGCCACCTCCCATCCATTCCTGCCGACGTGGATCATTCCACAAGGATTCGACAAGATTCCACGTCGCGCCGTGGTCGCTGGATCGAAACAGCCCACCGGGAAGTGTCCCACACCACAAGACTCCACTTTCATTAACACCGCCAGCTTCGAGTGCCCAGATTCGATCGAGTTTCCATTCGATGACGCGTCCCCACATGTCCTTCTGGACTTCGCCTTCAGGCTGCTTGGGATAGGCTGGAACAGCGATTTCCTGCCATGTCTCACCTTTGTCTGTTGTGCGATGCAATTTCGATCCGAAATGACCGTGATAGAGCGAAGCATACCATGAGCCATCCCTGCGATCAGGCAGTGTCATGATGACGTGTTCGGCCAGGAACGACGTTTTTGTAATCGACCAGCCAGATTTCCCCTGTCCGGTTCGTTCAATGGTGAACAGCCCTTTTCGAGTCGCCGCCAGAATTCGATCGCTCATGCTCGCTTTCCTTGGAGTATCAAAGACACAGTGAATTTTCAGCCGCCTGAGAGGGCTTGCATTACGTAGATTTCGCTGGAAGGGACGACGGAGTCAGCCAGAGTGATTCGATCACGAATCATTGTTCCGTCGATGAAGATCACCATATGTTTCCGAACGGCCCCATGTTCGTCCAGGACATATCCGCGTGCTCGCTGATTCGAGGCAAACACGGCATCAAGAACTTCGCGGACTGAGATGCCAGGCACCTCTGTTGGAGGACAGGGAACATGCCGCTGGATATTTTCGGTAAAGACCACTCGAGGCACCGGTAGTCTCCGATAACTTAAAGTAGAATTGTGATTCGAGTCAGCTTTCAGGCTCACGAAGTGATGTTGTCACATCTCAGAAGAATCTGAGAGGAAGTGATTCCTTACGGAATATTGCATTTCACCCGAAGCTCGGCAAGGGGTATGCTGGCGGCAAATGGTCGGCCAGGAATTCATCGTCGGTCACGGCGGAAAACTGACCACAGCGGAGCTATGCTCATGAATCGCCTGTTTTTTGTCTGCCTGATGTCCTGCTGCGGTGTTGCATCCGCGGATGAACATTACCCTCGATTTCATGGCTTGATGCACCACGGCCATTCGCATCGGCACCTTTATCATCAAGGGGGGCCGTGGCAACAAGGGGGTCCGTGGACGGTATCGCCCTATCTTCCGTATGGCGCACCGATTGCGGTCGGAGGATATTGGACACCGTTTCCCGTCAACGGATATTTCGGATTGCCAGCTCCGGTCAGTTCGGGATTCGGACCGAGCGTGGCTCCTGCCAGCGCGATGCCGGTCGCCAATCGGCCAGCCATCAGAATCCAGCCGATCTACGACGCAAACAGTGTGAATGCGGGATTGGATTCGTCACAACTTCCTGCAAAACCTTCCAGCGCTGCAGGGCGATTGAAAAGCCTGGAACAACAGGTCCATGGGGACGAAAAGTTTCGCAAGGGGCTTTGGGGACAGGCATATACCTATTATCGCAGTGCCGCAGACGCCGCTGGCGATCGCGGGGAAGCGAGATTTCGACTTGGTTTCTGCTATACCACCATCAAGCACTTCTCATCTGCAGTCAGAGAATTCAAACGAGGCGTGTTCCTCGATCCTGAACTCGCTTCGTCGGGAATTGCAACTTCGATGCTGTTTGGTCCCAACAGTGAAGTTGCACGAACTTCTGTTTTGAACAAGGTCGCTGAATGGGTACGTGAAGATTCTCGAGATCCAGATCGCTGGTTCCTGCTTGGGGTCGTGCTGCATTTCGAAGGGGACGAGAGAGCTCGGATTGCCCTTCAGACTGGTCGTCAATTATCGTCTGGCAATCAGAGTCATTTTGACGTGCTTCTCGCTGCCGAATTCAATATTCCAGCAGGGAACAAACCAGCGAGTCTGCCGGAACTACCGGCGCTGCAGAAGACTGAGCACACAGCTCCGCCAAGCGTTTTCCCGTGAAGCAACTCGGTCTGGCGATTCACGAAAATCGAATTCTGCAGCCACGCATGAATCATTGACTTTCCATTTCAAAGTCGTAATTATCGCGTCACATCGGGGACCATCGATGTCACATCGTGGTTCTTGCGCCATTTCTCCGTTCATATTCTCAGCCCCCCGGCGTTCACTCTTTATGCAGGAGCAAACCATGCCTTCTGGTTCGGTTCACTCGTTGCGCACGATCTCCCGTCGAAGTCTTCTTCGAGGTTTTACTCTTATCGAACTGCTCGTTGTTATTGCGATAATTGCTGTGCTTATCGCTCTACTGCTGCCAGCCGTCCAGCAGGCACGTGAAGCTGCGCGTCGGACCCAGTGCAAAAATAACATGAAGCAACTCGGACTGGCGACTCACAATTATCTCGATGTTTTCGGGATGTTTCCGATCGCCAGCCGTGACAAGGCGAGTCAGTTGGTTGGAATGCTGCCCTATATGGATGGCGCTGCCCTTTACAACCAGGTTAACTTTACCGGGGTTTCCTTCAACCAGTCCATTAATGGCAAAATCCTGGATGCGTATATTGTTCCAGGCCTGCAGTGTCCCAGCGAACCGCAAAGTACACTCTCTCCCAATGGTCGCGCCAGTTCAAACTATTCATTTTCTCTCGGAGCCCAGCAGCTTGAGGCCACGAACGGATGTAATTTGAATGCTGTCGTCAGTGCCTATCCCGCTCCTTTTGATCCCGACGGAAACCGTGAAGACCCCTTCCAACGAGGTTACGTTCGGTCAGACTACGGTGTGCCGAGTCAGATTTCCGGAGTGTTCGGACGTGGTTACTTTTCCAGTTGGTCGGCGAAAATGAAAGACATCACTGACGGTTCAAGCAATACGATCGCGATGGGTGAAGTTCGGTTCTTCTGCAACAAGTGGAATTGGCAGGATGGCCGTGGCTGGGCGAATGGCGATGCTCACTGGTATGGAACAGCCCCGCCCATCAATTTCCCGACCTGTTCTGATTCAGCGGGTTTCAATAACGGTGCCTGCACGGTCAATCAGGATAATTGGAATTCTCAGTTCGGGTTCAAATCGAAACATGTTGGCGGCGCTCACCTGCTTCTGTGTGATGGTTCCGTCCGGTTTGTCAGTCAGAACATTGACATGTTTACCTACCAGAAACTGGGTGATCGAGCCGACAATCAAGTCGTGGGCGAATTCTAAAAAGCAACCGCTTGCCCAGATGTGAGCGTTTGGGCGGGGACAGGCCCCGTTATCCAAGACTTTGGCGACTGTTTCACAGACTCTAATAGCCGATGTCTACGGAGTTTGCGGAGTTTCGCCAGAGACATTGACGAATTCTGCCAAACCCCGACATACTACGCATTCCGTCGCAATCGCCCACCTCGCTGGGCGATATTCAGCGAGGGGTTGGATTTGACCGAACCCGCACTCCTTTTCCGCATCGTGCTCGTGCGGAGGTGAGTAAAGGTACTCAGGTCGGCGACACCTGTCGCGATCTCATCAATACAGTCGCGATTTCATCAATGAGAAAAGAGAAACGGGAACGCATGACGAAACGGATTTGGAATTTTTCGGCTGGTCCAGCCGTCTTGCCGGAATCGGTCTTGGAAGAGGCCCAGCAGAACCTGCTGTCGCTCGGGAATACTGGGATCGGGATTCTGGAACACTCGCACCGCGGGAAGGCTTTTCTGGCGGTTTACGAGGAAACGGTGGCGCTTTGCCGCGAAATTGGCAATATCCCTGATAACTATCGAGTCCTGTTCCTGCAGGGCGGGGCTTCCACTCAGTTCTTCATGCTGCCAATGAATCTATTGCCTAAAGACCGCACTGCAGACTACCTGATCACCGGGGCTTGGTCCGAAAAGGCAATCGAAGAGGCCGTTCGATTCGGTGGAACCCACATCGCCTGCTCCAGCCAGGACAAGAATTTCTCGTACATTCCCAAGACATGTACCTTCAGCCCCAATCCGGCCTACGTTCACTACACATCAAACAACACGATCTTCGGAACTCAGTGGGCCGAAATGCCTCCTGTTCCGGCGAACGTGGACGTGTTTTGCGATGCGAGCAGCGATATCTTTTCGCGTCCCATTGATGTCTCCAGGCACGGAGTGATCTATGCTGGGGCTCAGAAAAACCTTGGGCCATCAGGGGTCACGCTGGTCATCATGCGCGACGATCTGATCGAACGCGGCGCGACTGACCTGCCGACGATGCTTCAGTATCGGACGCACGCCAAGAACGATTCGATGTACAACACGCCTCCAACGTTTGCGATTTACCTGATGGGCTTGGTCCTGAAATGGATCAAACAGGCAGGCGGACTGGCGACCGTGGGCGAAAATAATCGTCGCAAGGCTGGCAAACTCTATTCGTTCCTGGATCAAAGCAGCCTGTTCAAGGGCACCGCCGCCGTTGACAGCCGATCGCAGATGAATGTCACATTTGTAACGGGAGACGCGGATCTGGATGCCAAGTTCTGTTCCGCCGCGACGAAGGCTGGATTCGACGGACTGAAGGGGCACCGCAGTGTGGGCGGGATGCGAGCTAGTATTTACAATGCATTTCCGGAAGCTGGCGTCGATGCACTCGTCGCCTTCCTGAAAGATTTCGAAGCAGCAAATGCCCGCTGATCTGGGGCAGATGTCGAAAGCACTTCCCGAACTGGTTGATTCGCTCAACCAGTTCGGTTTTGCCGTGGCCCGGAAATGGGTTCCTTTGACGACAATCGAGGAATTGCGTCGCTTGCCTGAATCGTTGGACGAAGCGTCGTTCGTACGGCGATCGGGGTCTGTCTATGGAATCCGGCAACTCCTGACGGTGGCTCCCCGCCTTTATGAGATCGCCACTTCGACGCCGATCATCGAACTGGCTCGTGCCGTGATCGGCAGAGATGCAAGGCCGGTTAAAGGCATTTTCTTCGACAAAACGCCAGATGCCAATTGGCCAGTCCCGTGGCATCAGGATGTCACAATTACCGTTCGAGAATCGCGCGAAGTTTCTGGATTCGAAATGAGACCCGTGAAAGACGGAGTTGTTCATACGATTCCGCCTGTTGAAATCTCTGAAAACATGGTCGCCTTGAGGATTCACCTTGACGATGCGACGGCTGATCATGGTGCCCTCAGGGTCATTCCAGGTTCCCATCGATCTGGTCGACTGCCGCCGGAACAGATGGGCCAGTGGCTGGCGAATTCCCCTGCTACTGTCATTCCGACAGCAACCGGAGATATCCTGCTGATGCGACCGTTGCTGCTCCACGCCTCGTCGCCTTGCCAGACACCTGGACATCGCCGGGTTATTCACATCGAATATGCGGATCGCGATCTTCCTGGAGGACTGGAGTGGGCTGGTTAATCTGAAAAGCGAAGTCCGCTTCCAAGGTCAATGGTGATTTCAGCATCGATTAAAATTTGGAAACAGTGTGAAGAATCGCATGCCATTTCGCATCCCCGTGAGTGAATATCTCGCTCTGGGGGCTTACCTGCTGAAATGGCTCGGACTGACGATTCCCTTGGGGATTCTTGTGGGGTCGGCTTGTGCCTTTTTTCTCTGGGCCCTCGATTGGGCAACCGTCATTCGTGGTCAACAACCGGGGTTACTTTATTTCCTGCCACTGGCGGGGGTCGCTGTCAGTTGGCTCTACCACAAATACGGAAAGTCCGTCGAATCAGGGAACAATCTGATTGTGGACGAGATTCACGAACCCGGCGGAGGTGTCCCGTTACGGATGGCACCGCTCGTGCTGGCAGGGACTGTTGTGACGCATCTATTCGGGGGCTCTGCTGGGCGTGAAGGGACGGCAGTGCAGATGGGGGGCAGCATCGCCAGTGGTTTGGCGTCACTGTTTCCGCGTCTTCCTCGAAGTGACATTCCCACATTGCTGATGGCGGGTGTGGCAGCAGGTTTTGGTGGAGTATTTGGGACTCCGGTCGCCGGGATGATCTTTGCACTCGAAGTTCTCGCCCTCGGCAAGATGTCGTACGGGGCAATACTCCCCTGTCTGATCGCGGCGATTGTGGCAGACCAAAGTTGCGTGGCGTGGGGGATTCAGCACACTCACTACCACGTCGAAACACGGATCCCCGTGGGGGGCATGCATCAATTCTCCGGATTCCTGTTATTGACGAAAGTGGCGATCGCGGGGGTTGTGTTTGGTTTGGCCAGCCGACTGTTTTCTGAATCAGCCCATGGATTCCACCGTCTTTTTCGCACTCGAATCAAAAGTCCTGAATGGCGGGCTGCCATTGGCGGTGTGATCATTATCGGTCTGGTTCACCTTGTTGGAACTCGCGACTACCTGGGGCTTGGCGTCTCTTCGACGGATCCAAACGCAGTGACGATTCTGAGTTGCTTTCGGGATGGGGGAGCCGGCCCATTGAGTTGGCTCTGGAAGACCCTGTTTACCGTAATCACGCTGGGGTGTGGCTTTAAAGGTGGTGAGGTCACACCGTTGTTTTTTATCGGGGCGGCACTCGGCAATGCGCTGGCGTCGGTGTCAGGTGCCCCTGTTGATTTGTTTGCGGCTCTTGGATTTGTCGCTGTTTTTGCCGGTGCCACCAATACTCCGCTTGCCTGTACTGTGATGGCGATGGAATTGTTTGGCAGTGAACACGCTGTTTTCTACGCCGTCACCTGCGTGCTGGCGTATCTCACGAGCGGACATTCGGGCATCTACCTTTCGCAACGGATTGGAACACCCAAGATCTCGCCAGGTACTTCCCCGCGCGGCTCGTTGCGAGAAGTACGTGACCATCGGTGAGACGGCCTTTGATGAGATCGCGTCATAAAGCTCCGTCAGGACTCGCGTTGAGGTTTGATGCTGGATGGCCGGACAATGTAGATGTCTGATTCGAAACTTGATCCTCGTTCGTTAGTGTTTGTTTGGACAGAGACGATTTTGGGGAAGACTGGCAAAACTCATCGAGATGACGTTACCATCAGAGTTGCTCAGAATCGGTGATTTTCAGGCTGAAACGATCACAGGTTGCGACTTTACGTCAAGCAAACCGAAGTCAGACATAAGAATGAATCCCTTGAAAACAGTATTAAAACTGATCGTTGTCACAGCATGCATGTCCGGTTGTAACCCCGGCCCAAAAGCGCCAACGGGCGCAACAACAACTCAGCCTGCTGACGCAGGGACAAGGCTTCTTCCGATTGATAATGTCCTGAAGCTTTCGGACGATGCATTGAAAGCCTTCGAGCAGAAGTTCGCGTGTCAGCTTCCGCAAGACTACCGCAAATTCTTGCTGCAGAACAATGGAGGGTTCCCTTCACCAGACTGTATCTCATTCAAGGAAGCGGGCCACGAGACTGCATCAGATGTCTTTTGTTTTTTTACGATTGGCGATGATCGTAAATGGGCCAGCATCGATTGGCATTGTGACACCTATTCAGGTCGGCTACCGAAGGACACGCTTCCAATTGCCAGAGATTCCTGCGGAAATCTATGGCTACTTGCAGTTGCCCGCGAAAGCTCTGGCTCGGTCTTCTTTTGGGATCACGGATCTTACAATACATTCGATGAAACTGATTTGGCCAACTGGCCTCGCGTGGCAGCAAGCTTTGAAGAGTTCTACGGCAAACTGAGCGCCTATGATAGCGCTGCCGTGAATCAATCTGTGCCGAGCAGGTATGCGCTCGTGAAACAAGCAGTTGATGGAATGTCAAAGAAGGATACGGGGTTTAGCACACGAGCGAACCCCGGATTTGTTTGGCATTGCGACTGCAGCGAGGATGGAAAAGTATCCATGCAATTCGTCAAGTACGAAGTTCACGCATTCACGACTCACACCGACGGATATTCCCAATTGCGATCACTCAACGGGTTGATCAAAGCCGGACAAACGCGGTTACCGCAATAGACATCCGAAAAATTGCAATACGTTCGGCAAGGTCGATTTTCGCGCGGCTCAACGTCAAAAGCGCCACCCATGCTCATCCGCATTCTTGAACCTGAAGTGATGGATACCGTTGCCGAAGCGGTCGATTACAACTCGATGGATCACAGCACCGTGAACCGTCTGTTCGTTGACGATTTTCTGGCTGCGATCGGCTCGATTCCCAGTCCAGAATCACTGCAGATCTTTGATGCCGGGACTGGTACCGCACTGATTCCATTGGAGTTAGTCAGTCGCAAGGTTCCTGTGATGATCACTGCAAGTGATCTGGCGGAACAGATGTTGATCGTCGCGGCTGAAAATGTGAATGCGGCGGGTTGTGACAAGTCGATTCGACTGGTGCGATCTGATTGCAAACAGCTTCCCGATACTTCTGCAACCTACGATGCCGTGATTTCCAACAGCATCATTCATCATATTCCCGAACCACGCCGGGTGCTGGCGGAACTGTGGCGAATCTTGAAGCCAGGGGGACTGCTGTTCGTCCGCGATTTGATGCGTCCCACAGATCTGAAAACGTTGGAATGGCTCGTGGAAACCTATGCAGGCCCAGCGAATCCGCATCAAAAGCAGATGTTTCGGGATTCATTGCACGCAGCCCTCACCGTTTTCGAAGTCGGTGACATGATGCGCGCGTTGGGAATTCCCGACGATTCTGTCCAGGCGACCAGTGATCGGCACTGGACGATGAGTGTTCGCAAGTCTGCTTTGATTGGCTGAACTGGTTACTTTTTGCTGAGAAACACTACGATCACGGATGCACGGCGATGTCGACATTCTTCCATGGTTGGAGACGAAAGGCGGGCTGTACAACGTTGGTAATGGCGCTGGCGGTCACTGGGTTGTGGGCGCGCAGTTTTACCAAGTCGGATACGGTCGCGTATTTCTCTCGCACATCGATTCATGGAGTGATCTCGGATTCACGAGGGCTCACATGGTTTCGGAATATCCCAAGAGACGCCGCCCATTTATCTGAAGCGGCTGGTCATTGGACTTGCGAATCCGTTGATGCCATTCGTATGGAGCAAGTGGATGATTTTTTGCTCGAGGAAGTCGTTTGGAGGTGGAAATGGAACGGATTTGACTTTGCGGAAATTCATCAAGGTGGAGGAATTAATTATGGAGGAGGACGACTCCAGAAGGGGAGCATCCCTCACTGGTCTCTCGTTTTTTTGCTCACGCTGTTGTCTGCCAGACTGATAATCTGGCCGAAAAAGAAAAAGCTGTCAGTTGGCGGCGAGCCAAAGGCGAGTCAGATGGGTGCCGACTCTGATGGTCGAAGTCACCGTTTCTGAAATTCAGTGATGACTCGCGAAAAAAATAGCCAGCGAATCTCACAGGACGAGGAAGCGGAACAATGTTCGTTCGTAGCAAATCCACGTCTCCTGATGTATCGTTCTTGCCTACGCAGGCGTGGGCGGTGTGATGCCCAGGCCCGTTCGGATTTGCACCTATTGATTCGGGACCAACGGCATGAAGCAAACTCAGACCAATCGTCGTGATTTCCTCAAGCAGTCGACACTGCTGGCTGCGGCCGGAAGTACGCTGCCCTACTTCCAATGGAGCCAGCCGGCATTCGCCAACCAGTCTGCCAATTCACGTCCACGCATCGGGTGTATCGGTGTGGGGAGCATGGGGACAGGCGATGCCCATCAACATGCCAATTTTGGCGATATTCTGGCGGTATGTGACGTTGACAGTCGCCATGCGGACCGAGCCAAGAACGATGGGAAACTCGGTAAGGGCAAGGCTGACGCGTATGGCGACTACCGAAAGGTTCTGGAACGTAACGACATTGATGTCGTCAGCATTGTGACCCCGGATCATTGGCACGTTAAAATCGCCATCGAAGCCTTGCAGGCTGGCAAGCATGTCTTCTGCCAGAAGCCGCTGACGCTGACTCTGGAAGAAAACCAGTTGATGCGCAATGCGTGCCGCAAGCACAAAGACAAGGTGATGTTCATCGGGACACAGCAGCGCAGCGACCGCAATCTGTTTCTGCGAGCGGTCAACATGGTTCAAAAGGGCCTGCTGGGGCAGATCAAGACCGTGACCGTCGGAATTAACGGTGGCGATGTTGGCGGGCCATTCAAGAAGGAAATGCCTCCCGAGGGACTCGATTGGAACATGTGGCTCGGGCAGGCACCGATGGTCGATTACATCAAGGAACGCTGCCACTATCAATTCCGCTGGTGGTACGAGTACTCGGGCGGAAAGTTCACAGACTGGGGTGCTCACCACGTCGATATCGCAACCTGGGCAATCGGAGCCGACCAGGAAGGAATGGGACCGATCGAAATCGACGGGACTGATGCCAAGCATCCTGTTGAATTCAAGGATGGCTTCCCGACCGTCGACGATCGTTACAATTCTGCAAATGACTACGCTGTCAAATGCAAGTATGAAAACGGGATCGAGATGATCGTCACGAGCCGTGGCGACAACGGCATTCTGTTCGAAGGATCCGAAGGTCGTTTGTTCGTCAATCGTGGCAAGATTACCGGAACGCCTATCGACGAAAAGGTCGACGACGGCAAGTACGGCGACGAAGATCTGGTGAAACTCTACAAGGGTAAGCCCTATGAAGGTCACAAGAACAACTTCTTCCGCTGCATCGCTGAAGGTGGGCTGCCCGTTTCCGACGTGTACTCACATGTCCAGACGATGAACACCTGCCACCTGGCAGCCATCGCGGCACGCGTTGGACGCGTCATCAAGTGGGACCCGAAGGCCGAAAAGATCGTCGGCGACGAAGTTGCCGCGAAACTGTTTGCGCGAGAACAACGCAAGGGATTTGAGATTCCTCGCGTGTGAGATCGCAGGATCGCTGAGGTATGTTCTTCTAAAGGCTGGTGAGATCTGGATGCTCACCAGCCTTTTTTATCGGGTGAACTGGTTTGAAAAACAATGAAAATTCAGAGGTTTTTCTGAGACCCGGTAGATCTCTCTGGTAGCAGGCCAATGAACGCAATTGCAATCCAGGCAATGTTGGTAATGACGAGCGGAATTGTTCCGATCGCGACGACCTCTGCGGCACTTGTCAGGATTGCGTCTCGTTCGCCGTCCGTCAATCTGTCACGAAAACACTCAAAGTTGCCAGCGCGAATCATCATTGGGGTCATCTTCTGAAGCCAGATCGAGAACCCGACGACAGCCACCGTCAACAACGAATTCACAAGAGTGGCGATTCGAATCATCGTTTCATTTCTTATTGAGTTCGGAACATCAGCAAGGCACCGACACGATTTCGCGTCTGCGCGATCACGTCCAACGTATTTCACACAGACGCGGTTCACCTACGGCTGCAGATGCCGCAAAAAGAACTCGGCACGGCGGCGTTTTCCATAGGGCGATTCGGCGGCACCGTGGCCCGCTCCGGGAATGATCACCAAGTCAAAGTCCTTGTCGGCCTTCACAAGGGCGCTCGCGACCTGCATCGTACTGGCCGGGTCGACATTCTTGTCCAACTCTCCTACGACGAGCATCAGTTTTCCTTCCAGGCGTTTGGCCTGTGTCACATTTGACTGCTCTTCGTAATGAGGTCCGATGGGCCAACCCATCCATTGTTCATTCCACCAGATCTTGTCCATCCGGTTGTCATGGCATCCGCAGTCTGAGACCGCAACCTTGTAGAAGTCTCCATGGGCGAGCAGAGCTCGCGTACTGCTCTGGCCACCAGCACTTCCCCCGTAAATGCCAACGCGAGTCAGATCCATCGAGGGGTATTTTGCAGCGGCAGCACGAATCCACGCGATTCGGTCAGCAAATCCCGAATCCCCCAGGTTCTGCCAGCAGACATCGTGGAATGCCTTCGACCGATGACTGGTCCCCATTCCGTCGCATTGGACAACGATGAATCCAAGTTCCGCCATTTCACGCACCCACCCCCCGGCAGTCACATTAAACGATTTGGGAACAAATGCGCTGTGAGGTCCCGCGTAAATGTATTCGATGACCGGATACTTCTTCGACGGGTCAAAATCGGTCGGCCGATAGATGACACCGTAGATGTCTGTGGTTCCATCACGCCCCTTTGCCGCAAACCTTTCCGGGGCGATCCAGCCCTCAGCCAGCAGTGACGTCCATGTGGCTCGCTCAAGATCACAGACAAACGAACCGTCAGCTCGCCTCAATTGTATAACGGGTGGAAGATCAACGCGTGACCACGTATCGACGAAGAATTTTCGATCGGGAGACCATTCGATCGAATGCGTCCCGTCTCCTTCCGTCAGGACTACCAGTCCCTGACCATCAAAATTGACACGGCAATGGTGAACAAAATACGGGTCTTGCTTCGGATGAATTCCGCCGGCCCGAAACCAGATCTGTCGAGTTTCTTCATCGACATGATCGACTCCCCGAACAACCCACGATCCACTGGTGATCGGATTCTTGACGGCACCAGTCACCGAATCGATCAGCCACAGATGATTCCAGCCACTCCGTTCTGACATCCAGATCAATTCTCGCGTGTTGTTCAGCCAGTATTCGTACTGCTTGCTGCTGTAGCAGAAAAATGTTTGACAGGTTTCGTCAACAACTGCGGTGGCAGTTCCCGATTCAGCATTCACACCGATGATACGAAAGACCTGATGTCCACGCTGGTTGTAGGGAAAGGTGAAGCGACTTGAGTCACGTTCCCAGCGGATCGGGATCTGGTGATCCACTTCAAATGGATTGGGAAACAAGGCATTGTCGATCGGAATCTGTCGGGCCGTTACAACGTCAAACAGTTGCGGCCGGGGATGCGGCAACACGTCGCCGGGCTTGAAGTAGTCGTACGTGATGACTTTTGGCTGAAGTTGATCCTTCGGCGATGACTCGACCAGCGTGACCTTTCGCTCAACAACGGGTTTGACTCGCACGCCAGCAAACTTGCGTGAATCGGGCGACCAGACAGCCTGCGACGTATAACGATCATCCTCCGTCCCATCACGGGTCAGTTGAGTTTCATTGCCGCTGGCCGTATCGACCAGCCACAAATTGAAATCTTTCACCACGACTCGCCACTTTCCGTCGGGCGAAAGATTCTGGTCAGATGGTCGCGGCTTTTCAGAATTTCGACCGGCGGCCGGAAGTAGCTTGTCCGCTGCCGTGACCTCAACCGTAATTGGTTGGTCCTCAGCTTCGAAGGCAGCGATCGTTTCGCCCTTTTGATTCACGGCAACCCAGACATGGCCGGAGTACGTGTGCTGCACATGCTCTGTACCTGGCTGCAGTTTCGCGTAACTGACGCGTTCCCCTTCCGTTGAGAGCCACAAGAACTCGATGAGCCCTTCCGTTCGATTAACGAATGTCACTTGAGACTCGTTTCCGGTCCGTCGCGATGTCCGCGGAATTCGGGCAAGTTTTTTACCAGGTGCCGGAACCTGAGGTTTCTGTTCTTCGAGGTGAAGCTCACCTGCGGGGAGTCCATAGCGCCAGCGTTTGCCTCGCAAGTGAAAGCTCAACTCTTTTCCGTCGGTGGAGAAATCGAGATTCTCAACTGCCAGATTTTCAGAACGAATTTCCTTCTCACCCGCCTTGATGAGCGCCTCAGCCAGTTTCATATGATCAAAAGCAGCCGTACGATTCCCGGCGGCAGCGTCCACCATCGCATATTCAAATGCCTGTGGCCCTGTCTGGATGCGATACCAGAATCGCGTAGTCCCCGGTAACCAATGCGGCTTGACTTCGGTCCGAAAGACTTTGTTGGCAAATTGACCACGCAGACCTTCGACTCGTTCGTACGCCGGATGAGCAGCACTAACCAAAGAACTCAACGCTTGTAACAGAATAATTCCGATGAGGAATCGGCTCATGAAGCACAGCCTTTGTTAATTTTGCCGCTCATGTGAACGGGAAATGAAAGCGAAATAGGCGACCAGTAAGGTCGCGAGAGGTCAACGATCAAAGTTGATCGCCATGACTGAAATTTCTTGCGACCTTTCAGGTCGCACTCCCCGTCTTGTTCTCAGCCACAGGGCTGGAAGCCCTGTACTTTGTGCTCGTGGGCCTTCAGCCTACATCAGGCCGGCGATTGCGACATCGCCGGGCCTGCTGATTTGTGGTTGGGGGGATTTCAAGCATCCCAACCCTGGCTACCTGACATCAATTCCAAATCAAAGTTTTGGCCCCCCGTTCAGCCCGTGACGACCGAGGCCCAATCTCGCGTCCCACGCGATCGCAGCAGATTGGCTTCGTCGTCGTTGACAAAGACTTCTTTGACGGGATCGAATTTCAGCTTTCGATTCAGGATCCAGGCGATCGCCGCTGCGTGGCAGGCGATGTGCGAACGTCGCATCACGTCGGGGTTGGCGACCGTTGGTTTGCGAGTCCGAATGCAATCAAAGAAGTTTCTAGCGTGGGCCGAAACGTCCAGACCGCGAACGCGTTTGCTGGCTTCAGGAACGTCCTTCTGCAGCGATTCCGGCTCGACCACGATTTCGCCTTCATCACCCGTTTCCACAAATCCCCCCTCGCCGATGAACCGAACCGGGCAGGTTCCCAATCGCGTAATGTAATGAGGGTCACGATTACCGAAGGGGGTTGGCAGGAAGTCAATAATCAGTTTCACACCATTCGCGTAGCGGCAGACGATATTCTTTTCGGTTGGTTCGTATTCGATCGGCATCGTGTCGTCGGCGCGATTGGCCCACTGACAGAGATCAACCGTATGTGCGCCCCAGTCGAGCAACCGTGCGCCGGAATCGAAGTCCCACTGACCTCGCCATTTGCCATCGACGTACTGCTGGTTGAATGGTCGCCATGCGGCGGGGCCCAGCCAGAGATTCCAGTCGACCACGTCGCGCGCGGGTGTCGGCTGAGCGGGCAGCCAGTTGTTATCGAGCGTCGGGATATAGACCGAAGCATGCATCGTCTGGAGTTTGCCAAGTTTCCCTGAATGAACCCATTCGACCGCCTGCTGGAAGTTGGGGACGCTGCGCCTTTGAGTCCCCGCCTGGAAGATTCGCTTTTCACGGTGCATCGTCTCGGCCAGTTCCTGGCAGGCTGCAATGGTGATGCCACATGGCTTTTCGCTGTAGACATCCTTTCCCGCTTTCGCCGCGAGGATTGAAGCGGCGGCGTGCCAGCGATCACCGGTGGCAATCAGCACGGCATCAATATCCTTGCGATCCAGCAGTTCGCGAAAATCACGGTACAGCTTGAGGTCACTGTTTCCATAATGCTGATCAACCAGCTTCTTGCCTGCATCGCGACGACTGGCTTGCACGTCGGCAATTGCCACGCAGCGAACATCTTGAAACGGCAACATCGCCTTCAGGTCGTACGTGCAGCGAGGCCCGATACCGATAATGCCGAGCGAAATTTTTTCGTTCGCCGCAACGTTTCCTTCACGTCCGAGCACATGCGCGGGAACATACGTTGCCAGCGATGCCGTTGCGGCGATGCCGCCAAGGATGAATTCTCGACGTGAATTGCTAGATGGACCCATGACAAACTCCTGGAGTACGACAAGGTGAAATTGGCTTGATGAAGTTGCACAAGGCTGGCGTCAGATCAGTTCCGAGGTGGTGCCGTTGCTATCGGCAAATTTCTCGGTCGGGACATCCATCTTCTGAGCCATCGTCAGCAGCAGATTGCTGAGGAGTGCTTTCGAATTGACGGGGCTATGGCAGATGGCATAGTGCTTGGCGTGGTTGTCGAGATCGTACGTGTATCCGTCGGGCTTGGCTTTGGCGTTGAAATCGATATGCCGCCCATGCTTGAAGCCGAGTCCTCCGCCACCTGCCAGGATAATTGGCAGGTTCGCGTTTCCATGACTGTGGCCGAACGCCATTCCGCTTCCGTACAGGGCCATCGTCGAATCGATCAGTGGACCATCAGCATCCTTCACCTGACTCAATCGATCCAGGAAATAAGCAAACTGCTGAATGTTGAAGGTGTCGCTGGCCGTCAGATCCTGCATCAACTTGGGATTGGCGTTGTGATGTGACAGGGAGTGGCGATCCTGCTTCACTCCGATTTCGGGAACTGCCGGGCCAGTCCCTTCATTACCGGTACTGAACGTCGCCACACGTGTCAGATCGGTCTGGAACGACAGCACGATGATGTCGTACATCGTCCTGAGATATTCCCCCAGTCTGTCCAGGGAAATATCCCGGTTAAGGCGTGACTGATCCGCCGGATCAATTTTGGGACGCGGGGTATCGAGCCATTTGTCGGCTCGCTGAGTCCGGATTTCGACTTCCCGAACCGATGTCAGGTACTGGTCTAGTCGGCCTCGATCGTCCGTCCCCAACTGATCACCCAGTGCTCGGGCTTCTCCAAGAATTGCGTCGAGCACGCTGCCACGTCGCTGCAGACTGCGACGCTGTTTGGCGGTTCCTCCCTGAGGTTCTTCAAACAACTCGCGGAATACAACACTCGGATTCCCCTGGGCAGGAAGCTGGATTCCATCGGAGCTGTATGCGAGCGAATGCCCCTGGTTGCTCAATTCAAGTGACGAAAAGCGGGTTTGCGGAGCTGTCACCTGAGCCATCAACTGGTCAACGGAAATGGTGTTGCGTTCGGACTGACCGATCTTGCCACCGGTCAACCAGATGGAGCTGCAATTATGGTGGTGACCCAGGCCATGGGGGTGGTACAGGCCGCTGATGGGAGTGATTCGATCTCGCAATTTTTCCAGGGGCATCAGCGACTTCGACAACTTGTAGTCGGCACCAGATTGCGTGATCTGGAAGTCGATCGTATTCACTCCGTTCGGCAGATAGATAAACACGCTGCGTTTCGGGCGGTTGATATCGGCTGCGTTCAGTGGCTTCATGCAGTCCAGCAAGGGGAGCGCCAGCGAGACACCAAGACCTCGCAAGACATGACGTCGATTCATCAACCAGCGCTGAGTGAGGAACTGAGCCATGAGATTCCTTTGTCGAGTCAACCGATTTCGAACAACTTGCGTTTCCGCTTCATTACGAACTGCAGCCCCGGTATCATAACCGAACCCCTTCCTGCTGCTCCAGTGGGAGTGGGCGGTAATTCAGGGTAAGCGTCTTTTTGAGTCTGGGAAACGGGCGTCACGGACATGAATTCGGAGATGGTTCATCAGCCGCTGGGCACTAGCCCACGGTTCAAACCGGACGCTAGCGCGTTCCGGCTGATTGGTCGAACTCAAAAATACGTGCCGTGACATGGATGACGTTGACTTGAGGGAACGCGGGATTCCCATGAAGTATTTGACTCGACCTGTTTTTTACGGAAGAAAAGCAATGTGGCGTTCGTTTTTGACGGTGACAGCGGTTTTGGTCATGGGAATCGCAGCGGAAGCTGCGGTTAAGACGAAGCAGGTCACCTACAAGCATGGTGATCTGGAATGTCGCGGATTTCTGGCGTGGGATGACGCGATCGAAGGGGCTCGACCTGGAGTTCTGGTTTTCCACGAATGGTGGGGGCTGGATGCCTATGCCAAGCGTCGGGCAGAAATGCTGGCCAAGTTGGGATACATCGCCTTCGCGGCCGACATGTATGGCGAAGGAAAGACAGTCAATCATCCCAAGGATGCCGGTGAGATGGCGACAAAGGTCCGTTCCAATGTGGACGACTGGCGCAAGCGAGGCTTGACCGCTTTGGAAGTTCTGACGTCGCAGCCGGAATGTGACAAATCCAAGGTCGCCGCGATCGGCTACTGCTTCGGTGGCTCAACGGTTCAGCAACTGGCGTTCGCCGGGACCGATTTGAAAGCGGTCGCCAGTTTTCATGGTGGCCTGGTCCAACCGACACCCGAACAGGTGAAAGCCGCCAAATCTCGAATTCTGATCTGCAACGGAGCAGATGACAAATTCATCCCCGAAATGGCCATCAAGTCATTTAAGAAATCTCTCGACAAGGGCGAAGCAAAGTACGAATTCATTTCTTACCCAGGCGCTCGCCACAGCTTTACGGTCCCCGATGCCGACAGTCACGGGATTGAGATGTTGAAATACAACAAGGAAGCCGACGAGAAAAGCTGGGCCGACATGCTGAAGCTTTTCAAGTCGACCTTGGGAAAGTAACGCCCAATTCAGATTAACCCATCAGCCGGAACGCGCTAGCGTCCGGTTCTCTTCGATTCGTCCGCTGTCTCGGCAGGCTGGATCGAAGAGACGTGTGAGACTTCAGGCGTAATTCTGACGACCGGGGCTTCGCGATGACGCTCCAGCCCCGGCCACCCTGATTCACTGTCCCGGCCAGGTTTTCAAAAACTACTATTTCGACTGCCTTCATCGCGCAGTCGCTTAAACAGAATACTCATCAAATGACCATCCGCGATTTTCCACTCGACTGGTGCCGGCACCAGTTTCCAGCCCTGAAACGCGTCGTCAACGGATATCCTGTCGCCTTTTTCGACGGTCCAGGGGGAAGCCAGGTCCCGCAGGGGGTGATCGATTCGGTCAGTCACTATCTGGCTCATACCAATGCCAATCGAGGTGGCCAATACGCGACGGCCTATGAGAGTGACGAGCTACTGGAATCCGCACACGCGACGGTCGCAGATTTCGTAGGCACGTCACAGGCCGAATCGATTGTCTTCGGTGCGAACATGACAACGCTGACGTTCGCGCTCAGTCGTGCGATTTCGAAAACCTGGCAAGCTGGTGATGAGATCATCGTGACTCGACTCGATCACGACGGCAATGTCACGCCCTGGGTGCTGGCCGCCCGCGATGCGTGTGTCACCGTGAAGTACGTCGATTTTCATCGAGAGGATTGCACGCTGGATCTGCAAGACTTCACGGCCAAGCTGACATCACGCACGAAATTTGTGGCAGTCGGGTGTGCCTCCAATATCGTGGGGACGATCAATCCGGTGGAAAAACTCTGCCAGCAGGCTCATGAGGTCGGTGCGCAGGTCTTTCTGGATGCTGTTCATTACGCGCCGCATGCATTGCCGGATGTGACACGCTGGGGATGCGACTGGCTGGCCTGTTCCGCTTACAAGTTTTTCGGGCCACATGTCGGAATCTTGTGGGGTCGACCGGAATTGTTGAAGAGTATATCGCCGTACAAGCTGCGGCCCGTAACGGAATCACTCCCCGGGCGATGGATGACGGGAACTCAGAATTTCGAGGGTATTGCCGGAACCAAAGGGGCCGTTGACTATTTGACAGAGCTTGGTCGGCAGGTCGGTGGCCCACCAGACTCGCGGCGTGGATTGCTTGAGGCCGCATACACTGCGATTGGAAATTACGAACGGCAACTCGCAGCACGTTTGATTGAGGGATTGACCGCGATTCCACAACTGACGGTCTACGGACTGACCGATTTGCAGCGGCTTAATGATCGAACCCCGACCGTCAGCTTTGTGCACAAGTCGCTGCCTGCGATTGATCTCGCCGCAAAACTGGGCCAGCAGGGGTTATTCGTCGGCCATGGCAACTTCTATGCGCTACAGGTGTCCGAAGCCTTCGGCCTCGAACCCGCCGGTGTCGTGCGCGTGGGACTGATGCATTACAACTCCGATTCGGAAATTGATCGACTGCTGGCGGCAATCGAGTCACTCTAGGAACACGGCCAGCCAAGAGTGATAACCTGTCATACGTCATAACGTTCACGAAAAATGACTGTGAATGAAATTCCCCCCAAATCATCGGGCGGCGAATCATCCGACCCTGCGTTGGCTAAAGCTGGCATTCATCGTTTGGATTTTCTTGAAATGCGTTGGACGCGTGATGATGGTCAACGGGCCCTGGGGGCCGCGAGTTGGTGGCGTGTTGCCAAATCACCATGAAATCTATTTTCAGGCTCGGCCGGTCGGAGGGGAAACGGATGATCGATTGATATGGATTTCTCCCGCAGGGCAAACGCAGCACTTCTGGGTCGATCAGATACATGCCGGCTTCAGCCATGTCATGCTCAAATATACCGACAACGGTAATCGAGTCTGGGTCGAATCCGATGGAAAGATTGGCGCCTCCATCGACTTGGTGACTGCGGATTTTCGAGCCGAGAGCCAACATCAACATACCTGGGCTGTCATGAACGACGGCACAACACTCGCCTCGGGATCCACGGGAAGTATTCTGTGGCTGCTGTGTCCGTGGTAATGCGGGCCTCGGCCGGTTCGCTGAGAAATTCGGCATCTTGATTCTACGAAGCTCGGATTGCAGACAGGTCTGGCCGAACGAACAAGGCGAGAACTTGTTCTCGGCTCTGTCAACTTTACTTCGATGAAACGTTGAGAACTCTTGGTAAGTCAGATCAATTTTGATACCAAACGTTAAGATCACCCGCGAGATTGCATTCGAAAATCGCTGTTGACTTAAGAAAATGAGTACCCACGATGACTGCAACCCCCGCCACTCGACGTGATTTTGTCAAAGCGGGCGCTGCGGCGTTGGTAACCGCGACCGCAACAACAACTACGATCAGTGCTGAGGAAACCCGATCAACGGGTAGTCGAAAGATCATCGAAACCGACGTCCTTGTTTGCGGAGGCGGCTGTGCGGGAACAGTGGCGGCTCTCGCGGCGGCGCGACAGGGAGCGAAAACGCTGCTGATCGAGAAGGCTCCTTTCGCAGGTGGAATCATCACCAGCGTCGGTCTGCCCTACTTCGATGGTATTGCCAACATCAAGGACAACCGGATCGTTGTGCGAGGAATTCCGCTGGAACTCGCTGTGAAGTCCGGCATCTGCGCGGCAGATGCCAAGCGAGTCGACAAGCACAATCCGACGATTCGCAACACTTTCGAATTCAAGCTGTTACTCGATCAATTGCTGCGAGAGCAACAAGAGCGTCTGACGGTACTCTTCAACAGTTTCGCGTGCGGTGCCGAGACGCGCGGTGATCGCATCTTTGCGGTTCACGTGGCGAACAAGGATGGCCTGGTGGAAGTGCGGCCTCGCGTTGTGATTGACTGTACTGGTGATGCCGATGTCGCCGCATGGGCCGGAGCTCCGTTTGAACAGAATGCGGTTGTGCAGCCTCTGAAACTGCATTTTCGTATTGGAAACGTGTCGAAGCACCCGGACATTTCGAAGAATTGTCGAGCGGCATTGGCGAAGGCTCAGGAACTGGGAGAGCTTCCCTATTACTACGGGCCGGGCGTGATGTTCATGTTCGCGGACAACGAGATCTATGTTCACGGCGTGCGAGTTCCCGCGAATCCAACCGACGCTGCCGACCTGTCGCGAGCCGAAATGCAGGGTCGCGCCGATGCTCATGCCATGTTTCAAGCCTGGAAGCGAGATGTCCCAGGCTTTGAGAAGTCATACTTCCTGGAAGCCTATCCGTGGATCGGTGTGCGAGAGTCGCGACGTTTGATCGGTCAGCACGTTCTTAGTGAAGACGACCTGCTTCAATCCCGCCGTTTCGACGATGCCATCGCCACTGGCTGCTGGTATTTGGATCTCCATCCGAACAAGACGACCGTCGGCAGTGCCAACGATTTCCAGCCAGAGAAAGTCCAACCGGCTCCATACGACATCCCCTACCGCTCGTTGTTGCCGCGCAAACTGGACAACCTGCTGGTTGCAGGCCGCTGCCACTCGGCGACGCGGGGTGCTCATGCTTCTTCGCGAGTGACAGTGACAGCAATGGCGATGGGCCAGGCTGCAGGAGTCGCTGCCGCTCTAGCTGTTCAACAAAACGTGGGCCCGCAGGAAATCAAAGGCACTCGTGTTCGAGATATTTTGAGTGCCCAAGGGGCAGGACCGTTCACGGATGCTTAGTGCGCCTTCCATGCTGAATTCCTAAAATCTCCAATGAGTCGACTTCTCGCCATTGCCGTATTGAGTTTGTTTTCGACAGTGCCGTGGGCAAACGCGCAGGAAATTAAATTGCCGCGCAACTCGCCCGAATCACAGGAAATTTCCCTCAAAGGCTACGGGCGAGGAACTGCTGCCAATTCAACTCATCCACCGCTCCTATTCGTCGTTCGACCAATGTGCGGCGATTGGGGTTGGCTGGTCGGGGCCTGAAAATTATACTCCGCGCCCCGATGGGAATGTCGGTTGGTCTGAAAGTGGCTCGCCACAGCATGGAGGCTTCGCGTGAACAAGGTTCTTGTCGCAGGTGTTGATACGGTCGTCGGAGGCAACGTTGCGGTTTGTCTGGCAAGAACGCATGCGGTGACAGGAGTGTCACTTTCGGATGCGATATCGTTTAACGGATGTGATCTGGAAAGACTTACAGGATCGGGTCTGGACGATGTCCAGCAGTTGATCCGACGTGTCAAACCGCAGCAGGTCATTTTCTGCGGAGCAGGTTCGCGAACGGGTTGGGAAAGTTCCAGCCAGCCGACGGACGCCGATATCAAGCAGGCTTCGACGTGGATTCACGCCACTCGTCACACAGAAACACACCTGACGTTGATTTCGTCCGGGGCAATTTTTACCGGTCCCTGGATGTTCCATTCCGAAAACAGCCAGAGTTTTTGTCCAAGCTCGGCTGCCCAGCGTTTACTCGCCATCGAAACCGAAGCAGCAGAAATTTGCCCAGACGCCCTGATCGTCCGAACGCATGCGTTTGGATGGACGCCCGGTGGAAAACAAGGCTGGCTCGAGACGTTGCTCGGGCAGATGGAGCAGGGAAATGCCCGAGGAATCGATTGCTTCCGGCACGGGTCTCCGATTCTCGCCTCCGAACTGGCTGAGATCATCTCCAAGGCCTGGGGGGCTGGTCTTTCGGGGATTTACCACATCGCGGGTGCGGAGCGGTCCAATCCTGTCCAGTTCGTTCAACGACTGGCTCATTATTTCCAGTTGCCGCTTCCAGCAGCACCTGTCGGTGAATTTCTGATTGATCGCCCGACAGGATATGGCTGCGGTGAGACATCCCTGCAGACTCGAAAGATCCGCCGAGCCCTTCACGTGGCACTGCCAATGCTCGAAGAAGGCGTGTTGAAACTGTTTCAACAGCATGCTGACGGTTATCGCACTCGCTTAACCGGTCATTCTGTCGTCCCCGACAGCCGGGTCGCTTGAGTCTCACTCGTCGATCGGATTGATCACCCAGATTGTCTGCTCTTCCTTCACGCCCGCTTCCAACAGGGCATCGCGGAGTGCGAGTTCTGTTGAAGTGCGTGAGGTCGGTTTGCGATAAATCCGGACCCGAATCCCGTCGTCATCGCCCGTCGCGGAATTCACAAGTTCGACCAGTTCCGCCAGATCCGTGGCCTGGTCACCATCGGTTGATCTCACAAAATAGGATCTGTCGGCGATCACAACTTTGACGACTTGATGATTATTTTGCTTCTTCGCGGGCTTTCGTGTCGGTTCAGGAGTAATTGTCGGCTTCGATTGAACGACAGTTTTTGTCGCCCCCTCTTCTTTGCCCTGTTTCGATTCCTGGGAGGAATTTGACTTCCCTCCAGTCCCGAGGCCCAGCGAATTTCCGAATCCGAAGCCTTTGAAGAGATCACCGAGATACAGTCCCGCACCAATTCCCGCGACGAGGACACCCCCGAGCACATTACGCGTACTCAGTAATCGCCATTCCCGTTTCTGTTCCATCGGGTCTTACCTTTTCTCTGGACCTTTTCTCGGCTGGTCCGGTGTCTCGCGTGGAGGTTCAGGACGGAATCCCAAAACCGCGTATTCAAACTTGATCGTCGCATTGCTGTCTTGGCGCATTCGCTCGGTGACCGAGGGCAGCCCCTTGGCAACGGCCCATCGATAGCGCAATTGCGAATCACCGTAACCGACCAGAATCAGTACAACATTTTTGGATTGCGGAAACGATTTGTACAGTTTGAAAAACTCGTCCGCAAACAATTCCGGGGTTTCGATATCATCCGGCGCCAACCGCTTTTGGTGTTGGCCTGCCGTGATTAGCAGAGAATCATCGTGGCCGACATACAATTCCCAGACATCAAATCGCTTCTTCATTTCGGCAAACGTCAGCAGATGGTCAACAATCTGATCGGCACGGGCAACTGAAAGTGCTTTGAATTCCGACTTCAGTGCCGCGATCTCTGCTGCTGACAATTCCGCCTCGTCCGAACTACGTCGATTGGCAATTTTCTGAATGGTCGTTTCGGGAATTCGAAACAATTCGCCAAACAACCGCCCCAATTGCTCCCGATCCGCATAATCTGACCGTTCCGTCTCACGATGCTTTCGGTCCCACTCTGCCAACTGTTGCTGAAGATCTGCCAATTGCTTGCTGACGGCTTCCAGGTCCGTACGAGCCTCTTCACGCTCGGCCTGCATTCGCTCCGTTTCCTGGCGAGCGACGGTACGAACTTCCATGTACTGAGCGAAAATGACGATCAGCAACAGGTCCAGCAGTGGTGTCAGTTGCAATGTCAGGCGGCGCGAATTCATCAGACTGGGTCTCCTGCCGAGAGTGCCAGTTCGCGTTTTGCCCTCGCGACAGTTTCGCGGACATTCTGACGATTTTCGCCCAACCTCCGAAACTGCGTTTCCACAATGCTGTTGATAAACATGAGCACCATGGCAGCAATCAGCCCGGCAAATGTCGACCAGATCGCATCACCGAAGAATCGAACGATATCCGAGACGGTCTGCTGCGCATTTCCTTGCCCTGATTGCAATGCCGCGCCGATGGCGAGAATCGTTCCCAGCACTCCTGCCAATGGATAGGCTTCGATCATCGAACGACAGACGTTGTAGACAGTTTCAAACGAATGTGATTGCAGATAGCGACGTTCTTCGTCCAGAATTCGCATCCGGTGCCACAAGGCCTGGCGTTCCGATTTCTTTGAGGGGTCATCCAGCACATCGCGGATGTCGGCGAGAAAAGCCTCGATCTGGTCGGATAAATTGATACCCCGTTCGAGCAGGCTGCGATGCTTTAACTCGCGGGTGAACGAGTCGAAATCAGCCGCCATTCTTCGCAGATCACGTCCCGCCCAGGCACGAAGCCAGAGAAATGCCAGAAAATGAATGACCGCAACCCCGGCGATCACCGGTGTCGACAAGGCTGACAGTTTTGTCAGCAGGTCAGTCGTCAGCTCTTTGGGAAGCGAAAGCATGGATCAATATCTCAAGAATTCAGGCCAACCCGGCACAGGACACTCAACAGGATTCTAACGCAGACTTGAGGCGGAGTGGAGACCAGTGTACCGTCGCTGCAGGGCAATCGCCTCGTCGAGAACGGGAAACGAGTGTCATCGAACGCCGTTAATTCCTGAGGGCTGGTTTCGTGAGTATTCACAGCGGATGGAATTGGCGAAGTTCGATGATGGTAAGCAAGTGCCGTGTCACGGCGAAGAATTCGGATTGAATCCATCAGCCGCTGGGGGGCCAGCACGCGGTTGAAACCGGACGCGAGCGCGTTCCGGCCGATTAATCGAACGCGAAAATTACGCAGTGACGAGGCAATAGCGACCACGGACGTAGTTTCGCCAAAGTCGAGAAATGGAGCAGGGTACCGAGCCGTGATGATTGAAAACGAAGCGGCAGAAGCTTCCCAAACCAGCATTGACGTGATCCGCGTTCGAGGCGCGTGGACTCATAATTTGCAGGGAATTGATGTCGACATTCCCCTCGGCCGATTCACGACAATTTCCGGAGTCAGTGGCAGCGGCAAAAGTTCGTTAGCTTTCGACACGATCCACGCTGAAGGATTGCATCGATATCTGGCGACGGTCTCTCCACAAACGCGCGAATTGTTACAGAAGATAGATCGTCCCAACGTTGATCTCATCGATGGGCTGCCTCCAACGCTCGGGATTGAGCAGCGGACGCGTGGACCGCGACGACGGACGACTCTTTCGACCGTTGCCGACCTCTATGACTATCTGCGGTTGCTTTACGCACGAATTGGTCGTCTGCATTGCCCAGCCTGCCATCAACCCGTCACTTCGCAGTCGCGAGAAGCCATTGTCGATCAGGTCCTGAAACTGGAGGATCGTCGCAAAGTTCTTGTCCTGGCTCCGCTGGTTCGAAATCAGCCGGGGAGGCATGCCGAAGTCCTGGCACGGATCGCCCGGGATGGATTCGTGCGGGCACGTGTCGACGGCGAATTGATTGACCTCGCATCACCACCAGAGTTGGGAAGCAATAAACCCCATCACATTGAAGTCGTTGTCGATCGATTGATCATCAAGGACGGAATTCGGAATCGCGTCGAAGAATCGATCGACCTGGCTCTGCAAATCGGTAATGGGCAATGCATCCTGAGCCATGAAGTTGACGGCACCTGGAACGACCGACTCTACAGTAGTCGCCTTGCCTGCCTTGATTGTGGCAACAGCTTTCCATCGATCGAACCGGGTGACTTCAGCTTCAACAGTCCCCGAGGTGCCTGTCCGACATGTCATGGATTGGGGATCACGTCGCCGGAAATCACCGAAATTGAAGACGGTGCGGTAGCATCCCCGTGTCCCGACTGTCGTGGATTACGGCTGTCACAATTGCCGCTTTCCGTTCTGATCGAAGGAGTGTCGATTGGGGAATTGACGGCAATGACTCCACCACAGGCACTGGATCAGGTCGTTCGCTGGGCGACGTCGTGCGATACTGACGCGAGTCAGGCGTCGCACCATCTGGTCAGGCATCTGCTTCCAGAAATCACCAGTCGGCTGCAAGTTCTAGTCAATCTGGGCCTCGATTACCTGAGTCTCAATCGTGCTGGCGATACTTTGTCTGCCGGTGAATTCCAAAGGGCTCGATTGACGGCTAGCCTGGGGAGTCAATTGACTGGCGTCTGCTACGTCATTGATGAGCCGACGGCCGGACTGCACGCTTGTGATACCGATCGACTGCTACGAACGCTCGTTCAGCTTCGCGATCAGGGAAACACACTGATCGTCGTAGAACATGATCTTGAGATGATTCGGCAATCCGACCACACGATTGAAATCGGACCGGCCGCCGGTCGACAAGGGGGATGTCTGATCGCGGCTTGCACTCCGAGAGAACTGCGGGAATGCGAAGCGTCGATTACAGGGCAAGAGCTTCGTCGTCGTGATCGCGGGCTTCCCACTCATGAACAGCCCTTTCAGCCAACGCGCTGGCTGCATTTATTGGGGGCATCACTGCATAACTTACGCGACGTAACGCTGGAGTTGCCGCTGGATGGACTCGTCTGCTTTACCGGTGTCAGTGGATCCGGAAAGACATCGCTGGTCATGCGAACGCTGGTTCAGGCAATTCGAAGAGCGTTCGGTGTCCCCACAGCCCAATCGGGGTTCTACCGCGAATTGCGGGGCATGGAGCATCTGTCACGTCTTGTTCAAATTGATCAGCGTCCCCTCGGCCGGTCCGACCGATCAACTCCGGCCAGTTACTCAGGGATCTGGGACGAGGTTCGCAAGCTGTTCGCGAAGACGAAAGAAGCTCGGGTACACGGGTTCTCGGCCCGTCGCTTCAGCCCTCAGCATTCGGAGGGACGCTGCCAAAAGTGTTCTGGCAAAGGAACAATAGATCTGGACCGCAAACAATTCGTGGAATGGCCGATTCGTTGTCCGGAATGTGCCGGGCGCCGTTTCAATCCTCAAACACTGGCCGTGCGCTACCGTGGCGTCAACGTTGCCGATGTCCTGGAAATGACCATCGACGATGCGGCCTCGTTTTTTGCCAACCTTCCACGACTCGATCGACCTCTGCGAATGTTTCGTGAACTGGGACTGGGATACCTGCAACTTGGCCAGCGTGCCACGACTCTGTCGGGCGGGGAAGCTCAACGTGTAAAACTGGCGACGGAACTGTGGAAGTCAGACGCCAGCCTTCCGACGCTATTCGTACTGGATGAGCCAACATCCGGCCTGCATCCAGCGGATGTCGTCCAGATGACACGCGCACTGCGCAGGCTGGTGGAGGCTGGGAATTCTGTCGTCGTGATCGAACATCACCTCGATCTAATCGCAGCATCAGACTGGGTCATCGATCTCGGCCCTGGTGCGGGAGACGCCGGGGGAACAATACTCGTCTCGGGTTCCCCGACAGCCATCATGGGATGTGACCGTAGCCTGACGGGACAGGCGTTGAAACGTGCATTTGACGCTAACTGAGCTCAAGTCGCCGTCGACAACACGCTGAATGACGATCGACGGTTGAGCGCCTTCATCAAACGAACGAGGGTGCTGGTTTCTTGTCGGATGTTCAAGTCCATCGTCGGCTTCTGTACGTCTCTGTTCTGCGGCGACTACACGGCGGTGCATGATCCGGGTATGCTCGGGCCTGTCCCTCACCATTTATGTCAGAGTGTACTTCATGTTTCGATTTGCAACTCAGAATCTTCTCAGTCGTCCCGTTCGCTCCCTACTAGCGCTGCTGGGACTGACGGTCGCGATCATGGGGATGGTGGGACTCTTTTCGATCGCTGTCGGGATCGACGATACTCTCAAGAGTTCGTTTGGTCGAATTCCGGGACTGGCTGCGATGCAGCCGGGGGCACCGATCCCGCTCTTTTCGCGCATTCCGACAGAATGGTCCGCCGAAATCGCAACGATGAAAGGGATCCGAATCGTTCGTCCCGAAGTCTGGGCTCGTGCCCAACTGGTCGAAGGGAAGCCGACGTTCAGCCCCCCACGATTGTTATTCGGGGCCGATATCGAAAACACCATCGCCCTGAAAAAAGCTGTTTATCGTGACGATCTTGTTGAAGGCCGCTACTTAACGGCTGCCGACCGGGGAACATTCAATTGCGTCGTGAGTAAGCCGATCGCGCAAGCTTTTCAAAAATCGATCGGCGACCGGTTACGCGTCGATACGTACGATCTCACCATTGTCGGCATTTATCTCTGCAATTCGTTACTGTTGGACGTGGCGATCGTGCTGGACATCGATGCCGTTCGAAAGATCTCGAAGATGGACGACCGTTACGTTTCGTCACTCTATTTTGAACCTGACGGATCTGTTTCCAACGAAGATCTGATTGAAAGCATCCAGTCTCGATTTCGAGGACGCGGTGGTAGTCAGCCTGTTGCCTTGAACGCACTCGCAGCAGGTGCTTCCGGCAATTTGTTGAATACGGCAGCGGCGCTCTTGCAATCCGGTGGGATACCGAAGGAATCGCCAGAAAAGACGGTGGATGGAAAGCCGGAAATCGCGGAAAATGCCTTGGAAATTCGCTCTGCCAGTGACTGGGGCGCGAAGATTCAGGCCCTGAGCAGTGATCTCGACATTTTCCTGTGGCTGATGACCGGAATCGGTGTCGTGATCGCCTTGCTGAGTATCCTTAATACGATGTTGATGAGTGTTGCCGAGAGGATGATCGAGTTCGGAGTGTTAAAAGCGAATGGCTGGTCGGCCTGGGATATTTTACGGCTGATTACGTGGGAAAGCGCTCTGCTTGGACTGATCGGCGGCCTCAGCGGCTGTTGTCTCGGCTGGGGCGTTGTCCAATTTGGAAACTGGTTGCTTCCGAATAAGCTACACCTTTACGCCAGCCCGGCTCTGTTACTTTTCAGTCTGGGTTTCAGCACAACTCTGGGGATCATCGGTGGTCTCTATCCCGCCTGGTGGGCGGTCAGAATGTCCCCGATGGAAGCAATTCGCCGCGGGTGATTCCAATCGTTTACCGTCAATCGACGTACAGGAACTCGTTCGAGCACATCAGTTGCTGGCAAAGTGTTGCGAGTGCCATTTGCTCGACGTCACCCTTATGACCGCTGGCCCGCAACGTCGATGTCTGGTCATTCAGAAATTCGCAGGCACGCAGCAGTTCATCGGAACTTGCCGATCGTCCGTAAACCAGTTGCCAGGCGCGTGCGGCACAATGGACGAGTGATACACCCAGCGGTCCGTGAAATTCCGTTTCGGAATCCCAGCGGTCCATTGCCGAGTTTCCTTGAGCGGCCATCGTAATCTGAACTCGCCAGAGGAACGAATCGCTGTTGTTGTTCTCACGGCAGTCCGTGACAAAGTCGATCGTGTCGCCGGATTTGACGACCAGGCCCGTTGCCGACGTTTCAACCTCACCATTCTTTGCTTCCCAGGTTCCTGCCAATCCCGCGCGACTGCTGATGATTCGTGAACGAACGCCATCGCCGTTTTCTGAGGGATGGCCTAGCTTTCCCGTGATTGTCACGACTCCGTCACGTGGAGCGGACCAGCGGCGAATCGTCACATGCTGCTGGTCGTTACCAGCGTGGCCGCCTGCGGCATGCAGGATGACGTATCCAAGTGTTGGGTCCGGCAGGACAGCCCCGCCTTGCCATGCATTTCCATTAAAGAATGGGATCGGCGTAAATCTCAGACGCATGTTGGCGGGCATCCCATCCGCAGGCGACTCAATCGCTCCGTAGCCGTATTGCCAGGCGAAATGATGCCCTGAAAAATTCGCGACAAATGGCGTAGTCAATTCTGACTGAAAATCGTGCGGAGTGGTCGCTCGCAAATGTTTTGCCATGTGTTCCGCTTGAGCCAGCAGGAAATCGCCGTTCATCAGCATCAGTGATTGCGGTGCAACCGTACTGCTGGGACGTCGCTCGCAATTGACGGACATGACGGGAGCATCAAACGCGGCCAGAAGGGAAACGGGTTTACTGCGTCGATCCTGAACATAGACACTTCGTCGTGGAACATCGTCTTTTACGTGCACCTGCCCGGCAAAGTCCTCGGTGGTCTCCAGGGGCTTGCCAAACATCGCATCATTCAAGCGTCCGGCAGCGGCGATGGCGCGGTCACGAACAATTTCCGCTTCCAGTCGACGAACAGGAAATCGTGAATAGAGCGCCCCGTCAGCATCGCGCGAATTATCGCTGTCACGCCGCATCGATGTCTGGCGGTACGTCGCAGAGGTCATGATGACGCGATGAAGTTGCTTGGAACTCCAACCCCGACGCGGAAATTCACTGGTCAGCCAATCGAGCAGATCCGGATTGGTGGGGCGAGTTCCCAGTTGCCCGAATTCCGCGGGAGTGTCCACAATTCCACGGCCGAAATGCTGCAGCCAGATCCGATTGGTGATAACTCGTCCCAGCAGCGGGTGAGTTCCGTTGGTCAATTGGCGAGCCCATGCCAGTCGGCGTCCGGTCGTTGGGATCGACGGATCATCTTCGGCAATCATGAATCGGTGACCTTCCGGACCGGCGATCGTCAGGTCGGCGGGTACTACCGCATTCTTGGGTTGGCGATGATCGCCACGATGAAACAGCATCGTGGGAGGATTGGCACCCGGCGGTTCCGCCAGAACGCTGATAAAATCTTCGATCGGCTTTTCACTGCGTTTCGCCTGGATCGCAGCATCGTCCTTTTTGAGTTCTTCCGCCGCCGCAGCATTGTACTGGTACAACACGCCCGGGTTGATATTGAGATTCGGGTTACTGGCAACGAGCATCTTTTGTTCGTCAGTCCTCTTGTCCGCAGCCGTTTTGAAAGCGTCTCTCAGTTTGTCCCGACTTTCGGCGGGCTGCTTTTCCAATTCCTTATCAAACGCTGCTGCGACAAACTTGTCGCGTTTTTCATTGTAGAGGGCGACCTGTCGTGCGACCTCGGCCTCGATCGCGGCGGCCTTGGCTCGATCTTCATCCGTGTACAAAGAGATGACGCGATCGCGCGGTGTGACCCAGGCTTTCCAGTTCAACGACGGTTCGAAGACGGCTCGCAACTGGTAATAGTCGGTTTGTGAAATCGGATCATATCGATGATCGTGACATTGAGCACATCCGACACTGAGGCCCAGAAAACTCGCCGAAACGATCTTCAAGGTATCGGCCACAACTTGATTGCGAGACAGGTCAGGATCCCCCTGCCCGCTCGCCGTCGGGTCGGCCGCCATGCGAAGAAAGCCAGTTGCGATCAACTTTTCCTGTAACTCTGGGGAAAGGTTTTTATGCGGCTGAGGGACAAGCTCATCCCCGGCAAGTTGTTCGATCACAAATTCATTGAAAGGCTTGTCGGAATTGAAAGCGCGGATGACGTAATCGCGATACTTGTAGATGTATGGACGAATCGTATCTACGCTGCCGTCCCCTTCCGAATCCGCATAGCCCGCGACATCCAGCCAGTGCCGTCCCCAGCGTTCGCCATATTGTGGTGAGGCAAGCAACCGGTCCAAAAGTCGCTCGTAGGCATCGGGTGACGCATCTGTTAGAAACTGCTCAATTTCTTCCTTCGATGGAGGAAGGCCGATCAGATCGAATGTGGCTCGCTTGAGCAGCGTGAACCGGTCCGCTTCCACATTGAGCGACAGATCGACAGATTCCAGTTTACGCTCAACGAGCAGATCGATCGCCGATCGACTTCGACTTCGATCCTTAACTGTGGGAGGTTCAGGCTGTCGGACAGGCTGAAAAGCCCAGTAGGCACGTTCTTCCGCAGTGATACCCAAGCCCGGTCCAATCGATTCTGGCTCATCGCGAGCCGTGGTCGCTCCTGAAGCGATCCATTTCTCGAGAATTGCGACCTGTGCCGCCGGAACCTTTTTCTCGGACGGGGGCATTTCGCCGGATTTGACGCGTTTTAGTAGATTGCTCGCAGCCGGTTCCCCAACTCGAATTGCAGCCCCGCTCTCGCCCCCTTTGACGATCAAGCGTTTCAGCCTGAGATCCAGCCCTCCCTCAGGCTTTTCACCGCCGCCATGACAATCCAGGCAATAAGCCTTCAGAATCGGGCGAACATGCTTCTCGAACGTGACAGGATCTGCAGGAGCCTCCGCAGCAGAGGCCAAGCTTTGGGTCATCGCAGCGGCAATTGCCGAAAGCATCAGGGTACATCGGATCAGCGATGTTAAAAGCATGTCATGATCCCAAGCGGAGATTGCAATAATACCGTCCATGGCATTCAGGTGGGCCATCACTCAGTGATGGTCAAGGTGGGCACCCGCCATTGTCGATTTCCGCCGAGTCTGTGGCAAGTCCATTCGGCAATCCTCCGCAGTGAGACCGCCATTGTGCGATTCATGAATTGATTTCTCACGGAGTCGCGGAGGTCATCAAGCGAGTTACGGCGACGTATTTTCCGTCTCTGTGTCTCGTGGCTCGGCGAGGATCCAATTCGAACAAGAGACCGGATTTAGGTGCAGTCGCCTCACTTGTCGCGCTTCGTTCGGAGATTTTGCCTTGATTGCAACCGACACAAGAGTCACTGGGAGGCATCCCGGACACAGTCTGGACGTCGAGATTCGGATTGAATTCGGCACTATGTCAGCGACACGACCAGATTCCGGGGGCAATGTGATCGTTGATGTTCCATGAGCCGTGCGAAGAGACATGCCAGAGCAGTACTGATCTCGGTGGCGTCGGTGAAATCGTCAGATCAGCAGGCCATGGCGGCGGGGCGCGAACTTCGGAAGCCGCACGGAATGTGGGTCGATTTGATTGGAACGGTTTACAGAGTCGCAGCCATCAGGCAATCAGGCAATTCGACGCCACCCATCGGCATTGGTGCCACAGAATCGGTGTGCAGGTCGTACATGCCGGCTGCGTTCAGATGGAAGAAGCGTTGGAACCAGAGCATCTTCTGGACGTTTGGCTGAGGTGGCGTCAGCGCAAATTGAACTCCGCGTTTTTCCGTCCAGTCGAACAACATCCCGAAAAAGCCGCTGGGAATGTATTTTACGAAACGCATGTCGATCGCGATGGAACGACAATGTTCTCGTTCGATCAGCATGAACAGCCCGTCTCGCAGCAGAGCCAGATCGGCACCATCCCAGATGTCCATTTCACCGACATGCAAGAGATGCAGTTCGTCTTGAACTTCGATCAGCATTCGTTTGAAGTGTCGTTGCGTCATGCTTGAAAGATCCCGGCTTGGATTCGATCAGTCTAAGACCAGACTTCTGTCTGGCAGGATTCGAACTGAATGCAAACCGCGGACCAACAGGCCGCTAATGCGAACGATTTCTGCAACACGTTAATTCACCGTGAATTGCGACACGATCGAGTCAGCGTCGCTGAATGACAACGTCGCAAATCGGCATCATTAACTCGTGGGAATTGATGCCATATGGCATCGTCAGGCGACGGCGCCAGTGCGTTGCCGCGTTTGCCGAAATCGCGACGTCGGACGGATTGTCAGGCGATACCACGCGGGGGCGAGAAAGCGATACCAGCAGCGACGACAACGGAGTTGAACGCAAAACAGCATCGCAACAAGCGAGATAGGAGACTGGCTTCGTCAGATCGACGTTGATCCACAATGTGGACAACGCATTTTGAGAACTCCTGAAACCCGGCTGCGGTGTACCGTTCATCCCGCAGGTTAACAATCGCCAGGAATTGCCAGTCCCTTTTGAAAATTAACAGCGGTATCGATCGATGACCAATTCGGCGCACCCGCCGGAGACCTCAAAGGCGTCAGAACCCGTTCTATCGATGCAGATGTGCAGTCTTCACACTCCGACACGATGTTCCCAACCACGCGGCCTTGGACGTGACGTATGGTAAAGGGAGAGGCACGGCATAGTGACTGCGCCGAAATCCCCGCGATCCGCCCCCAGGCGCCTTCCCCAGCAGGAATCATGCGAGACAAGTCGATTGCCGTTTTGGCGTTCGGGCTGTTTCTTCTCACGACTGCGACGCTGTTTTTGCGTCCGGCTGAATTGTTTATTTGGCTGGCGGACTGGCCGATCTACGAACTGCTGATTCTTTCGTCTTTCGGGTTGGCGTTTCAGTCGTTCACCGGACACTTTCGCTGGTTCATGCTCGCCCGACAACCCGTAACGCTCTGTGTGGCGGGTGTGTTTGTGGCCATTGCAATTTCACACCTGCAGTACATCTATGTCAGCGGTGCAATCGATTCGGGAACACTCTTTCTCAAGACGTTGATTTACTTCGGCCTGCTGATTACGACTGTCAATTCACCCAGCCGACTGAAGACATTTCTGCTGACAGTGGCGATTTGTGCTTCGACCATGGTGACACTTTGCGTGGTCGACTATTACGAACTGTACGATTTCGAGTTCATTGAACACCTGGATGACATGCAGGGAGTGACCGACGAGGACGAAATCATCACCGTAAAACGCATGCGTGGGACCGGGATCTTCCAGGACCCGAACGACATGGCGATGGTCATCTGTTTCACCGGGGTGATTTGCTCGCTGTTTCTGGTTGATCCGACCGCCAGTAAACTCAGGCTGCTCTGGCTGCTGCCGATGATCGTTTTGCTGATTGGACTGCTTTCTACGAAATCTCGCGGGGGACTACTGGCCTGTGGTGTGGCGGGCCTGGTGTTACTCTCCGTTCGATATGGCGGACGTGTCGCGTTTCTGGCGGGAGTCATGGCAATTTCGATCCTGCCACTCGTCGCGGGTCGTCAGGCCGATATCGATCTGGAAGAAGGGGGAACGGGGCACGAGCGAGTGACCTTGTGGCGTGAAGGTCTTCAGGAACTGAAATCGCCAGCGATCCTGTTCGGAACCGGACAGGGATCGTATCCAGACATCGCGGGACTGGTGGCCCACAATTCGTACATTCACTCGTACGTGGAACTCGGCCTGTTCGGCGGAACAATGTTTTTCGGCTGCTTCTTCTTCATCGGCATGCAGCTTTATCGGATGGGGCGACTTCCTGAACCCGTCTTGAACGACGAACTGGTACGCATGCGTCCCTTCATCTGTGCGATGGTGGCGGGTTGGTGCATGTCGATCTTCTCTCTGTCCAGGTGCTACGTCGTTCCGACATATCTGCTGATTGGTACTGCGACGACGTACCTCAACCTGGTCTGGATTCATACGGCATCGGGCGAACCACTGGTGATCTGGAATCGCCTGCACGCAATTCGACTGGCGGTGGCGAGTGGGACGGCTTTCGCGGGGCTTTACATCTTCACCGCAATCATGGCCCACTAGTGCCAACTCACGAATTCGTTTTCAGGCTCGATCGATCTGCCGGAACGAGCTAATCAGCCGTGAAGCGGCACTAGTTCACCCGCTACTTTTGAGCCTCATCCCCCTGTTTGCGCGAGAATCGTTGGGCGAGGTTTTCCTGTCCGATAAACAACGGTTCGGCTTTCGGGTTCATCTTCAACCATTTTGCATACTGTGCCTGGATTGATTTGACTCGATCACCATTATCAGGATGCGATTGAAAAAACGTCACCCAGGGCATGCCTTCCGCAGCGAGAGACTTCCCCCCTTTCTTTTGAAACAGCTTAGCCATTTCGCGTGGGTCGTAACCCGCAGCCAGAGACCAGGCAACTCCATCGAGATCGGCATCGCGTTCATCTTCTGGACGAAACGGTTTCGCCCAAAGCTTCATCATGCCGGGGCCCGATTGCAGGAATTGGTTCAGATTTTGTGGCGCGGTGAACGACTTCTCCATGAGTTTCATCCGCTTGATGGGAATTAACTGGTGACCGCGATCCAGGTGCGACAATTCATGTCCCACGATCCCGATCAGTGCCGCTTCACTGCCCGCTGCGTCGAGCAGTCCATCAAAGAAGATCAGCGTTCCGCCGGGGCATGAGCGAGCGTCGATTTTTGGGGAACGTGCCACCATCACCTGAATCGTCGGGTAGCGACTCTTGTGCTTCATGTGCGGCTTTAAGGTTTCAACCAGGCTCGACAGGTACTCAACATCACGCCCCGTCGAATCAACAGTGATTCCCGAGTCCTTGAACGAAGCCAGGCCACTTTGCAGGATCTGCTTGCCAAGATGTCGTTCCTCTTCGACAGTAACGACGATCTTTTCCAATGCCTGCCGATCTGCTGCGGAGTCCTCAGCGAACACCTGGTCAAACATTTTCGTCGGATCGGTATAGGGAAGTTTGACTGGCTGCGCTGCCAGTTCACACAACCCAATACCATTCAATTCCACCAGAATGACCAGTGCGATAATTCGCACGATCGAATGTCGACAATGGAAGATCATTTGAATGGCAACCGGTTTTGGAACGAGCGTTTTACAAACACATTTGATACACAAGAATGCAGCGTTAAATCTGCTTTTTCTTCTTCCGTGGTTTGGGCTCTTCAACCGCACCCCCCGGATCTGGCTTGTTTCCCCAACGCGGAGGGACGAGGGTCTTGTTCCATGCCTCCCACTTGTCCGCCAGTGAACGGACCTTTTCCGGCTCTGCCGCTGCGAGATTTCGAGACTCGGACGGATCTTCACGAAGGTTATAGAGCTCGGCATCAGTGACTGTGGCTTTCCCGGCAATCTTGCCCGACTTTACCAGCTTCCAGTCCGCGTCCCGAATCGCGAATCGGGATTGATTCCGCCAATAGAGAGCATCGTGGGGAGGTGCCGCGTCATTTGATGTCAATGCGGGCAGCAAATTTACACCATCAAGTTTCCAGTCGGACGAAATCTCGATTCCCGCGGCGGCCAATGCCGTCGGCAGGACATCCAGTTGAATGACAGGATGCACACACTTCTGGCCTGCCGGGAGCTTCGCTTTCCATTGAACGACGAACGGCACATGAATGCCCCCTTCCCATGTTTCGCCTTTCTTGCCGCGCAGGTTCCCGTTTCGAGATCCGTTTACCTCCAGCGGACCTCCATTATCACTGAAAAAGAATATCAACGTGTTTTCTTCCTGTCCTGTCGTTCGCAGCGTTTCCAGAACCATGCCAATGGCATCGTCCATCGATGACTGCATTGCTGCATACGTGCGACGTTTGGCGTCGTCGATCTCAGCGAATTGCTCAAGCTTCTCTGCGGTCGCATGCAATGGAGTGTGGACCGAATTAAACGGCAGATACAGAAACCACGGCGTTTGCCTGGACTTTGTGATAAAGGCTGCGGCTTCTCGTCCAAAGGCCGTCGTCAGGTATTCCTCTTCTTTCACGACCACTCCATTCCGATGGATGGCAGTCGGCCCCTTTTCGTCTGGAACTGGCCGATAACCATGCTGCCCACCGAGAAAGCCAAAGAATTCGTCGAAGCCACGGCTCGTCGGAATCAGATCGTGGCGATGTCCCAGATGCCACTTTCCAACCATCCCGGTGACATACCCGGCATTCTTCAGTCGTTGCGGCATCGTCGTTTCACTGAGAGCCAGTCCTTGATCAATATTTTTTGCAGAAGGGAGGCCCTGAGGATTCAACTCATTACCAAATCGCTGCTGGTACCGGCCGGTCATCAGACCAGACCGAGTCGGTGAGCAGACGCAACCACTGACATATCCGTTCGTACAGACAACTCCATTTTTAGCGAGCGAATCAATATGCGGTGTGGGGATATCCTGACAGCCATTGAATCCGACGTCTGCAAATCCCATGTCGTCGGCAACAATGACCAGGATATTCGGTCGACGAATCTCCGCCGCCAGTGTGAACCCATCGCAGACGGACAGCAGAGCAATCACTGGAAGCAGTCGATGAAGTGGAAGCAACTGTTGCATTCAATATCCCTCGGATGGACTGATCAAAGTCGAAGTTAGACAGATTCGCGGCGGCATGCAGCAAGACATCATGGAGATGGCTGCAGTTTTGGAGAATATTCCAGAAACCATCCCGTTCTCTCAAGCGTGGGTGGGACGGGAATGGGAAGTTTTTCACCGGTCGTCTTCCAGATCGTCCAGCGGATCGTCAGATCAACCGGGAAGTTTCCGACACCTCCAGCGACGATTTTTTTCAGTTCCAGAACCTGTTGTTCGGCGCGCAATCGCCCGAGCGACAAAACTGAAACGCGGCGAACGTCATCAAATTCCGGCGGAATTCCGGCGACATCCATCACTCGTTCGAGCAACTTGTCAGCGAGTGCTTTGTTCACCTCGCCCTCCTGAATAACACCCAGCGACCAGATGGCAGCAGCACGTGAGTCGATGCCAAACGTCAGGCTTTTGGGAATATACGTCTCCATCAGTGGAATCGCCTGACGGGTTTTGAGGATTCCGAGCAACTCAAACAGGTGAGCCATCTGTCGATCAGTATGTTTTGGCATCGTCGTAGTCGCCGCATCCTTTGTGATGCGTTCGGCGTAGGACTGTACGGGCGCGGCCGATTCCGGAAGAGCCAGCTTCCTCAGGGACCACGCCGCCGCCACCATCACTTCCGGACGTTTGGACTCAATCAGTTCGAACAGTCGCCCGCAAATCTGCTTTTGATCCAGAGCCCCCAATACCAATGCTGCCTGCTCCTGTCCGCGCCAGTCGTCACCTGTCAGGATCGCTATCGTCGATGCAATGATTTCAGTTTTGAGTTCTCCATTCTTCGCCATGGTGAACAAGGCGTTACGAACAGTCACACGCAGTTCTGGATGCGGATCATTGAGCTGCCGCGAAACTCTTGCGATTCGTTCAGGGGAGGGCAGCTTGAGATACGATGCAATCCCGACGCGGCGGACATTGGCATCATTGTTCTGCATGGCAGAATCCGCCACATCAAGTACCAGCTTTGGATCATGGGCGAACAGCGAACGGAGTGCTGTGGCTGCGATCGTTGGCTCGGTATCCGCAGCCATTTCCAACTCGATCTGCACGGCTCTATCTGACTGATGTTGGCTAATCAGCGAGACGGCGCAGAGACAATCCACAATCGAAGCCCCCTTGCGAGCACGAAGTTGTTCGGCCAGCGGTTCATTCCCTTCGTGAACAACCAGTCCGGCAGATCGCGCAGCCGCCAGACGGACATCTGCGGGGACATCACCCGGCATCGCGAGTTTCAAGAGTCCCTCGACCGCACTGGAATCACGCTCAATTCCGAGTCCATGGATTGCCAGGATCAAATCGCGACGTGGCGTACTCGTTGAGGCAATTCGATCTCGCCAGACGGGACGAATCTCTTCAAAGTTCCAGCCAGCCAGTGCGGGTTCCACCAATTGCCGTAGATCCTTCCCATGCTGCTGCGAGGCATCAAACAAGATCCTGGCGGATTCTCGATGATTAAAAACAATCAAAGCCCGTGCGGCAGAATAGCGTGCTGCGGGGTGGACCTGGTCTTCAAGCACAACGGCCTGTAGCTCGGGAATGGCAGTCATCACCGATTCGTATCCGAATCCATGTGCCTGAATCAGTGCTTCGGACGACATTCGCTTCAATTCAGACTCAGGTCGGGCCAAGGCCTTGCGCCAGAGTGGCACCAGAGTTGGATCGAAATTCCAGCGATTTGGCTGTGGTTTCTCATCGGGTTCATAGTCGATGAGACGATCAACGACGATTTCGTCCGCTCGTATTTCAGGCCCACTCGCGATCTGAGAAACGACCACGAGCAGGAGGAGGTTCACGACATTTCGCATGGAAAACCCAGTCAACCTCTATTGGGGACGAGACAATCGAATGGTTTGTGCAACCAGCAAGACCAGACTGGCGAACGACGCAATGCCGATGAACCACCAATGCCCTGGAATCAAGTCATAGTCACGAAAGCCCGGGAATCGGATCACCGATAATGTGGCCGCAATCGGATTGACGAGCAGTGCGGTTTGAACTGTCTGGTGCCCAAACGGGGCGTCACGTCCCAGCCATACCAGCAGAGGCAGCGTGCAGACCGCAATCAGAAAACCATACGCCGCAGCAATTGCCATCGCGGTCTGGCGAAACAAGCTGCCAATAGCCGCAGTGCTCAACGTGGCAAATCCTGCAGTTGCCACCAGGCACCAGACGACCCGTTCAATCTGTGCCCGCAGTCCAGGTTCGATGAAGATGATGACGACGTACCCTGGGAGTGTGGCGCAAAGTACCAGAGCTAGCGTGAGAATTACCGACAGCAACTTTCCCCAGACGATTCGGATCACCGACATCGGAGTCATCTGCAACATCACCCATCCGCCGGATTCTCGCTCGGTACAAATCAACCCGGCAGCAAGACTCGGCGTGATCAGCACCAGCAGTGTCACCTGCAGTATGACCAGAATTCCGCCGATTGTACCGACATCCCACGCGACCATTCTGGTCGTCGTCAGAATCGCCAATCCCAGTGCTATTACGGCACAGGCTGCGACCAGTCGCAATAGCCAGTGCAGCCGACCAAACTTCCGACAGCGGAACTCTTTAATCATCACAGGATTGACCAGCCAACTCATCGATCGCGATCGTCGGCCAGGATCGATGACGAACAAAAATCGCCGCAATGTCCGGACCTGCAAACTCTGATCGTCCACCATCGTTCCACTGCTGCGTGCCCGGTCAAACATCGAAAATCGCAATCGACTCATGGTCCAGGCGGAACTGATGATCGTGATCAGAATCGATAGAATCATGAATCGAACGGAAACGCTCCCCGTCGATGCTGTACCGTGAGTGCCGATATCACTGGCCCCCAGATATGGGAGAATCGCCGCCAGTGGGGAAAGACAGCGCAGCCAGTCTGCCACCGTTTCAGTCAGGCCACCACTCCCCACGAACAAGGCATGTGGCAGCAAGGTGACAAGCCCCAGCGCGAGGATCAATCCGTACGCCCAACGAATCGCGGCGTCGGTCGTTGATGCGGAACTGCTGACAAGTAATGACAAGGCACACAACTCGAGTGACGTGAGAGTGAGAATCAGATAACAACCACCCAATCCTTCCCCGAGTGACACCCCTCCCAGTGCGTAGCAGGCCGCTGCCGATGGCAGGCTGATGAATAACATCAGCAACGCCAGTCCAAACACGGCCAGCAGTTTCCCGGAATAAATCCGCCACAATCCCAGGGGTGTATTCAACAGCAAGGCCAGTGTTCCGCGATTGCGTTCACGAACCAGGCTTGTTGCGGGAAAGACAGGCAGCAGAAGATGCAGCGCCACAAGCAGTCCCAGCATGAACAAGCGGAAGACCTCAACGGAACGGCTGCCGGACAGCGCCATGCGAGGCTCTGTCGGCCAGCGCACGGCAATTGTCAACGAGAACGCGAGCGACAAGAGAGCCAGCGCTGCGAATGTCCGTCGTTCACGCAACATCCCCACCAGTTCACGTTGAATAATGGGATTAACCATGTCTGGCTCCAACGGCTGGGATTTTTCCGTCGCCTGTCGGAGCAGCATTGGCAAACGTCATGAATGCCTCTTCGAGGTCCGTTTGTAATTCGCGAAACTGGGTGATTGGCACCTGACTTCGGACCAGTTCACTCAGAAGTTGGCCAAGCGTTTCCTCGGGAATTGCGGTCCGAAATCGTACGATGGCTTCTGTCGGGGCTTCTGTCACTTCCGCATCGGCCTCGATGCCTTTGCGAATGATTTCAGCAGCGAGTGAAATCTTCTCGGCACCCAGCAGTTGAGCTTCCATGGTACGGCGCTGGGAAATCTGATGACCAATCTGATCGACTGTGCCGAAGGCGCGCAGGCAACCATGAGTCATGATGGCGACAGAATCGCAGATGCGGGCCAGTTCCGGCAGGATGTGGCTGGTGACGAGGACCGTCTTCCCGATACGGGCCAGTTTCAGAATCAGTTCCCGCATTTCGATGCGCGCCTGGGGGTCCAAACCATTGGCTGGTTCGTCAAGGATTATCACACGTGGATCATGTAACAGAGTTCGTGCGATGCCGACTCGCTGTGCCATCCCGTGACTGAGGCTTTCCACAAACTTGTCACGCATGTAGACGATGCCAGCGGTTTCCATGACTTCTTCAATCCGCAAAATGCGCTGGCGGCGGGGGATTGCAAATGCCGCTCCGAAAAAGTCGAGATACTCGTGGACTCGCATGTTGTCATACGAACCGAAGCGATCCGGCATATATCCAATTAACCGTTTGATATCCCGAGCGCGTGTGACACAGTCAGCCCCGGCGATTATCGCGGTTCCGCTGGTAGGCCGCAGCAGTCCCGCCAGAATACGGATGGCCGTCGTTTTGCCGGCACCGTTGGGGCCGATCAATCCGAGAACATGTCCGGCAGGAACCTGCAATGTCAACGAGTTCAGGGCGGTGAACTCGCCATACCGCTTGGTCAATTGTCGGATATCGATGACAGGTTCAGCAGTCATATCAGTTTCTTAAATACGTGTTTGGCCATAGCTCAGGCCACATCGAGAATCACTTTTCTGGCGTAGCGATCGTTCCCGAGATTTGCACTGAAACATCTTCAAATTGCCAGTAGGCTGCGGGATCCGAAGTGTTCGGATTCGAGAGCCCATCAATTTTTATTTCGTCGGAAGGACTCCCCACATCGACCCGCAGTAACAGTCGACCTTTGGCGTCGAGTTTCAATGCCTTGGGATCGATAATTTCAAACTGCAATGTCCCTACTGGAGTTTCCCAGACTTTCAGAGACTGTCGACGCTGGTCGATGACAGTCGATAATTCCAGCCTTCGTAACGGTCCCTGAACTTTGAACGTGATTAAGGCCGAACTTACTTCCAGAGGAAGAGCCCCTGATGGTAGCTGAAACGCCAACCATGATTTCATGGGGCCAGTTCGCTCGAGGAACTTTCGATTGCGACGGTCATACAGCCCGACAGGCCGGACTTCATCGGGGCCTTGAACCTCGCGTATCGTAAGTAGTGGCGCTGGAACGAGAATTGAGGTTCCCGGAACTGGCTGATCCCAATTGAGCGGAAGTGTGACGAGAGCGGAACCAATGGTTTGCTTGTCGAGGACTAATGACGTTCCAGCCTCCCATGGCCTGGTCCAAACGTACAGTCGTGGAGAAGCGAGTACCTTCATTTGAGACAGCATGCGTTGACGACGTTGCTGCTCATCCGAAAGTACGTGAGCTGCAATGAATTGGTCTCCTCCCAAAACAGAATCGGAATGCGCGGTAAAACTACCATCAAGTTTCAGGTCAACGCCGATTCGGCCATGGGGTGTCACTATCACGGCGTCTCCGGGTTCTAATCCGTCGGGAAGAACGATCTTTCCGGCAATTCCCTGCGAATCAAACCGCGTCACTGCTTCCACGGAATGCGGAGCGATTCCGCCCGTCTGAAACGGGACCGTTCGCATTCCTGGTTTGGAGGGAAGGTTTTCCCATTTCCAGCGATCAAGATCGCTCCAGACGATTCGGCGGGTTGTTCCTTCCATCCCAGCCACATCCGGCAGCATCCAACCCCCTTGATGACCTGACAACTCCGGATGCGTTTCATCCCGAAGAAGAATTCCTGCCATTCCTGCCGTCCGGTAATTGTCGGTACCCGGGATCGGCTGGACCAATTGCACCATCGCGATCGAGGCCGGGATTGTCGCTCGGCTGCTCCAACCTGCAACCAGCAAAATCATCGCGGAACAAACGGCCAGACATGGGATTACCAGCCCCATCCATTCCAACCGGCCGTTCTTTGCAAATACCAGCGCAGCTACGATGATCAGAATGGTGAAGCCAACCAGCGTCCCCAGGACAAGTGACCGATTGGGAATCGAAGTTCCGATTAACTGACGAACATGTTCCTCAGCCTGTTCTCGGGGGATTTGCGCAACCTGACGTGGGATGAAGTAGTCGAGTGCCAGTTGTGCGAAGGGCCCGCTGGGAACAAACGGTGTCTGAAAATTGGTACCTCCAGGTGGATGGGGATCCGAAGATCGACGCTGATTGACCCAGCCATCTCCCGCCAATGTCGTTACCAGGATTTCTCCGTTTCCACAGGACTGACGAAATGCCGCCGGCCAGCCATTGACGGTATAAAGCACGTCCAGATCTTGCCCCAGCAAACGTACAAATGAAACCGGTCGCTCGACCTCACGGAGGAACGGAGTAAAGTCAGTTGACGCTGGCCCGGGTTCAATCCGAATGGACACCAGATCAACTCGATCGACTTCCGTGATGTGATGTTCGTCCCCCATGATGGCAGCGAGAGTCTCGGGCGAGACTTTGTCGGCCATGACCCAGAGGCGACCACCGGCCGCAACCCATCGGCGAATGGCACTGATTCCTGCGGAATCCGATCGAATGCGGTCACTGGCAATGATCAGATGATCCAGAGCATCGAGCAACTCTTCGCTGGCAGGGATCAGGGCCTCACCCAGAATCGTAAAATTGTACTTCAAACCACGATCTAAACGTGCCGTCAATGCAAATGACGTTGCATCGGCCGTGAGTTCTCCGGAGTCACTTGGTCCACCGCGGTCAATGATAATGGCTGTCACAGGCTCATCGGCAGCGACACGGAATCCTTGGTCGAATTGCATCGAACCGTATTCATTCGTAGCCATGGTCTCGACACCGCTGGAACTACTCAAGATCATCGAACGCAGATCGAAGAACTTCTGGTCTTTTTCATGTAGTGCTGGCATTCGCACTGGATGCCACATCAGCAGTTGAGATTGCGCAGGCATCCACACTCGCCGACCATATTGGAGCGTAGGATTCTGTTCGAAGTAAGTCGCCGCCAATACCTCAACGTCGCGGTCGTTGGGATTACGAAGGCTGACCTTAATCATGCCCCACTTCTCGGGACGGTAAAGCCCAGTTCCTCCTGTTGAAAGACTGAACTTTTCGATCTTCGAAACAGGCTCCGCGGAATCTTGCGCAGTAACACCATGCAAGAAAAGCATGCTCCAAACCAGAAGCGTCAGTAGCGAAGTTTTGTAGAGGTTCAAAGCTATTGAACTCGATCGGTCGAATTGATCAGACGGAAAATGTTGAATCCCATGCTATCGCTTCTGCACTTCGCAGCCAATCCAACGGCACTCAGCAGCAGTCTCCTCGCCATGCGCAGGATGTTGAAAAACTGGAGGGGCGACCGAAATCCAGGTTTCCGTAGAAATGGTTTCAGCCCACACTGCTTGCTGTCGATAGATCTGTTGTACCGTTTGCGCCGTCAATACGGGTGAGAAAGACGCTTCTGATCACGCACACGTTCCTGCAAGACGAGACTGCGTCTGAATGATCGAGGTCTGCATGATCGAACGCAGTTCGCCTGCTCGCCGTGAACGCAGTTTTCCGTTTAACGGCTAACACCGCATTGAAATTCAACGTCGCCGCAGGTTTTTCCTGGCGGCGTTTTTTCATTTGAACTGCACGTGTTTTTGAACGATAACAGCGGGTTCCCAACCGGTCCCAAGAACTTCCAACTGCGAAAGGTATCCATGACGCCAACCGACGACGACTACATTAAGGAACTGATCCGCCGAGCCCTCGCCCCGGTCCTCAATCGCCTCGCGGAACTCGAACGCCAAGTGAGTGGAAAACCAATAAAGCCGAAGGAACAGGAAGTCTCGCTCCCAAAACGAAAAAAACTCCCAGGTCCTGTCATCAACAATCGAGCAGAGAAGAAACGACGGCAGGAGGAAGAGTAAACGCCAGGAGTATTCTCAATGCCCAATCCCGTGTCTTGGGGAGTATGGAGCGAAAATGGGATCGCAGGAAATCCAACAGATCGCAGTTCTCACCGCCAGAACAAAACGGCAAAAGAGTTTTACGGTTTTCTCAAACGCCAGGGGACTTCCAGTCCGTAGCGATCCATGATCAGCGGGTCGGACAAAATTCGCTCGGTCGCGCCGTCGGCTTGGACTTTTCCTGACTCCAGAACAAGGACTCGCGTACAGAGTTCGATCACAAAATCCAGATCGTGGGTGGCGACGACCAAAGTTCCCTGGAATGCTCGCAGAATTTCCAACAATTGTCGGCGGGCTCGTGGATCGAGATTGCTCGTTGGTTCATCCAAAACCAGAATTGCGGGCTGGCACGCCAGGATTCCTGCCAGACAGACTCGTTTTCGTTCGCCCGTGCTCAATTCTGAAGGGTTCCGGGTCGAGCAATCCGCCATTCCGACGGCAGCCAGACCCGCCTCAACGCGGGACATGACTTCTTCGCGGCTAAGGCCGAGGTTCAACGGCCCGAAAGCGACATCGTCTCGGACCGTCGGACAAAACAGTTGGTCGTCAGGGTCCTGAAATAAGAAACCGACCTGCCGGCGAATATCTCGTAACCGCTGGCGAGTTACTGTCGTACCTTGTATGAAAACCTGGGCTCGGTCATCGGATGTGATTGGCGGGGCGGGCAGTAACCCATTCAGGTGCATCAGCAGGGTCGACTTGCCTGCACCACTTGGCCCAACCACTGCGATCCGTTCGCCAGTTGGAATGGAGCAGGTGATTTCGCCCAGTGCCAATCGCCCATTGGGATATTGAAACGTGAGTCGGCGAAGTTCGATCGCAGCGGGTTCGGTGTTCGCCATTCAAGACCACATCACTTTCAAGTCAACCGATTCAGATGTCCTGCGGCTATTCATCAGATTCCAGAAACCGTACGGAACCGTCCCACCCGCGCGCCAGCATCGCTCGGTGAGTTCTTTCTGCTCGTTCCATCGCACGCAATAACAAGAGCCCAATCATCTGGGAGTTTGTCGACCATGTTCTCCACCAGGGGCCGCTACCAAAGTCACGTGCGGCCCGTGCATTTTGCAGTCGATGAAGTTCGTCCCACAAGATGAATGTGTAACGATACATGAACCCCAGCATTGCGATCAGAACGGCAGGGCACCGCCAGCGACGGAGCGTTATCAGCAGTTCTCGAAACGGGAGAACATGAATCAGCCAAAGTCCTGCGAGAAACGAAACCGTACACCTCAGCCAGAGAGAAATCGTCCAGGACCACGCGGCACCATCGGAACGAACCGCGGGAGCCGACAGTCCAAACACCAGCAGCATTGGCATGAAGAGTGCCAGTCGCCTGAGCAAATACCCTGTCGTAACGCCCGCAATACTTAGCCCGATGTAGATCATCCCGATCAAAAGACCGTGCGCCGGCCAGTTTTCCAGCGGGATCAATCCCGCGGCGAGAATCATTGCGAGCGCCATCAGCAGTTTTATACCACCTGGCAACGGCTGGAAAAGGGATTGCTTGCTGCTCCGCGAATCAACCACCATGTGAGCCATCCGTGGTCACAATTGATCTGGTCACGATCGATGGTGTGGTTCGTCGAGTCATTCCAGCAAGACCTGCGGCACCTGCAAAAACGATCAGCGTTCCCAGGATACCCGCGACCGAAACCGATAGTTGTGGCCATCGTGCCAATAGTGGAATCGCATAATCTTCCAGAACCAGTGGGGGACGTTCAACTTCCAATGCGGAAAGTCCAACTTGCTCGGAAACGGCATCCAAACCGTCAGGAAGCTCCGATTTGAACGGAGCCAGAATTGCTGCCACCGCGAGTGCCAAAACAACGCCACTCACAGCAAAACCGCCGACTCGACCAACGGGCCCAATGCTCCCCAATTCGGGAATCAAATCAGGGCGACGCCCCAGCACGTACGCCAATACTCCACCCGTGATCAAGGCTTCGCCAACGCCAATCAGTGCGTGGTAAAGCACCATCAGCGTTAAAATTCCACGTGGGTCGAATCCGCTTGAATGCGACGACAGGAGAAACTCGACGCAAAATAGCGTCGCTGCGGCAAGGACTGACAGCCATGCCGCTATCACGGCAGCTGCGACAGTAGCAGCATGGCTCGAGCCAAAAGTTCGCCTGATTGTCGAGTAGACGCCGTAGCCCCCCCATGCCCCCACGACACCCATATTGAGGATATTCGCGCCCAGCGACATCAATCCGCCGTCACTGAAGAGCACCGCCTGGACGATGAGGACCATGCTGATGGCCAGACATCCAGCCCAAGGCCCCAGGGTGACTGCAGCAAGAACTCCGCCAAGCAGGTGTCCCGAGACCGGCAGGCCGAGCAGGGGAAAATTGACCATCTGTCCGGCAAAAATCAGAGCGGCGAGCATTCCCGTCAATGGAACAGCTCGATCTTCGAGGTCGAACCTCAATCTGCGTAAGGAGTAAGAGACGGCTCCCAAGCTGATGATACCTGCCATCAGACAAACTTCCGGCCCCAGAATTCCATCACGAATATGCATGAACTGCATCAACCTCAACGAGTTTCGGTTCCAACGGGTCAGGATCGATGGTGAAAGTCTGTCGGCAGAACCCCTCGTTCGCAAGCGTTCCTGAATCGCACTTGAGACAATTGGGCGAAATGAGAACATTTCGAGATGTTTGGATCAGAATTTCGAACTCACGAAAGCCAGACTCGTGCGGGCTGCTTGCAAAAGCGAAACTCGACCTGTAAAAAAGTCGCTTCGCCTTTGAAAATCAACTGTGTCCTTCGTCAATTGCCCGCCACGTTTCTCAAAAGCTGGTGTGCTTCAACTTGTTCAGACTGATCGGGAGTGTGGTGGATGGCCAGCAAACCGGTGCCAAAGAAACCCGCAAAGCCAACTTCAGCACCGAGTTCGGCCAAACCGGCCGTCTCTTCGGCAGCAAAAGTCGTGGCGAGTTCGGAGGCTGAAGTTGCCAGACTTGATCAGGAAATCGTCAAACTGATCAATCGCCGGGCTGCCGCAACACTCAAATTGATCGAAGCGGCACCTGACCGTAAATCGATTATCTACGATCCTCGCAACGACGACGATCTGTACGCCAAGCTCGAAGCTGAAAATCAAGGTCCTTTGCCAGGACGAACGATTCGCGGCGTGTTCCGGCACATTCTGAGTGCGGTGCGTAACCAGTCGCGAGTTCAACGAGTTGCTTATCTGGGCCCCGCCTTCAGCTTTTCGCATATGGCGGCAATTGAACGGTTTGGGGAATCAGCGGATCTGATTCCCGTCAACACGATTCCTGCTGTATTTGAAGAAGTCAATCGCGGGCATGCTGATTTCGGCGTTGTCCCGATCGAAAACAGCACCGACGGTCGAATCATCGACACGTTGGATATGTTTACTCGTCTGCCACTCAGAATTTGTGGCGAGATTCAGCTCGCGATCCATCACAATCTGCTGGGGCGAGTTGCCCGTGGAGAGATCAACGAAGTCTACAGCAAGCCACAAGCACTGTCGCAGTGCCGTGACTGGCTGAGCCGAAATATGCCTCAAGCCCGATTGATCGAAGTCACCAGCACGTCAACGGCCGCTCAGTTGGCTCGTGATAAACCCGGAGCTGCTGCAGTCGCCGGGAAACAGGCTGCAGTTGAATATGGGCTGCAGGTCCTGGCAGAGAATATTGAAGATAACAAGAGCAATGTGACCCGTTTCGCAATGATTGGTGATCGCCCCGCGTTGCCAACAGGACGTGATCGGACTTCCGTTCTGCTGCAGATCCCGCACAAGCCCGGATCCTTGTCGGACGCGTTGTCGATCTTCAAGCAAGCCAAGCTCAACCTGACCTGGATCGAATCCTTCCCGCTGCGTGGCCCCGAGACCGGTTACATCTTCTTCCTGGACTGTGAAGGTCACATGAAGGACAGCAAGGTGAAACGTGCCTTGGAAGACTTGTCCAAGATTGCAGTCCGAATGGAAGTTCTCGGTTCCTATCCGAAAAGTGATCCGGTCGAGTAAAGTACCGCTTGGCATTTGTCTAAAATATGAGTCACTCGTCGGGGGACTCAGCAAAGTTTTGTCAGTTATTTTTAGGAAGAGTCATGCGGCGAAAGTTTGTGGCGGGCAACTGGAAGCTGAACACAACGCTGGAGTCAGCCCAGTCGCTGGCGCGCGAAGTGGCATCGGCGGTAGCAGCCTCCAGCCCCAGTGTCGACGTCGCTGTCTGTCCTCCATTTCCTTACTTGTATCCTGTTAAGCAGGTACTCGCCGGAAGCCCTGTTGAGCTGGGTGGTCAGAACGCCTATCACGAAAAGTCAGGTGCATTTACTGGAGAAACATCGCTCGAAATGCTGCTGGACGTTGGCTGCCAGTGGGTGATACTCGGCCATAGTGAGCGTCGACAGTTCTTCGGCGAGACCGATGCTTCGATCAACCGCAAAATTGCGGCGGCGATCGATCGTGGTATCGGAGTGATTTTCTGTATTGGCGAACTGCTGGAAGATCGTCAGTCAGGGAAAACTGAATCCGTGCTGACCACGCAGCTTCAAGGGGGATTGGCTGGATTTACGTCGGCTCAAGTTGCAAAGCTGGTGATTGCGTACGAGCCGGTTTGGGCCATCGGGACCGGTGTCACAGCATCTCCAGACCAGGCCGAAGCCGCGCATGCATTTATCCGTAATTGGCTGGCATCCCGATTCGATGCTCAACTGGCAGCCGGACTGCGAATCCAATACGGTGGCAGCGTAAAGCCCGAAAACGCCAAGGAGATTCTCTCGAAACCCAATGTTGATGGCGCACTGGTGGGTGGAGCGAGTCTGAAGAGCGATCAGTTTCTTGGAATTATCAACGCAGCGGCTGAACTGGCCCGCTAGTGTCTTTAGGTTATTGCCCGATTGAGTTGGTCGTGAGGATGGAGCCTTCGCTCATCGCGACGAGGAATACAGGGAATCGTTCAGAATGATTTATGTTACCTATCTCTTGATGTTGCTGCATATGTTTGTCGGCGTGATCCTGATTGCAGTGATCCTGCTGCAACGAGGACGTGGGGGTGGATTAGCTGGTGCCTTTGGTGGAATGGGCGGACAAAGCGCATTCGGAACAAAAGCAGGCGATCTGTTCACCCGAATTACCATCGTTCTCGCGACGGTATGGATCGTTCTGGGTGGTGTTTGCGTTCTTGCGACAAGCAGTGCTCGTCCCGACAAATCAACGTTTACCAACGATTCTCCCGTCGTCAAGAAGGCGGGTGAGGAAGAAGGCGGCAAGAAGAGCGATGCCGCCGGTGACGAAAAGAAGGCGGAGAAGGACTTGAAGGACGATGCTCTGCCAATGCCTTCTGATCCTCCGAAGACCGATGATAAAAAGGATGAAAAGTCCGACGTAAAGCCAGAAGGCGACAAGACGGACGAAAAGAAAGAGGAAGCTGCCAAGGACTCTGCTGAAAAACCGGCCGAAAAGCCTGAAGAGCCAGCCCAAAAACCTGAAGGGCCCAAGAAGCCTGAAGGAGAAGCCCCAAAGGAATCTGAGAAAAAGTAGTTAACCTGAGTTAACTACTCGACCATCCCTGTCGGGAAATGTGGTCTTTTGAGTTCAATGCGATTCCTGAGCGAGGCATGCCGTGCTGTTGAGCATGACTGGATTTGGCGAGGCGCGCGAGCGTCTGGATGAAGTGTTGTGCCGGGTCGAGTTGCGCAGTGTTAACAATCGGCATTTCAAGTTGTCGTTACGTTGCCCCGATGGCTTCCTTCAATTTGAGTCGGAAATCGAACACGTCCTGCGAGAAACGATCTCGCGTGGAAGTGTCTCACTGTCGATTCGATTCGATCGGACTTCGAATTCCAAAGCCCCGAGAATCAACCCCGATGCGATTGCAGATTATTGGGCACAAATAAACAGGATCTGCAGTCAGTTATCAGTCGCCCCACCGGAAATCGGGAAATTGTTGACCCTGCCCGGCGTGATGGATGATGGTGCGTTCGACGCAGCAACCGCGCAGGAAATGTGGCCAGTTGTCGCTCGAACGGTCCGTGCTGCTGCAGTTCACATGGGCGATTTCCGACGACGTGAAGGGGAGTCAATGGCGGTTGAGCTTCGCTCCCAGTGCCATTCGATCGCATCGCACGTTGATCTCATTAGTACGATGGCTCCGCAAGTCATTCATGAATACCGCGACAAGCTTCTGCAGCGGGTGAACGAACTCGTCAAAGACCTGGACACGCGACTGAGCCCGGCGGATGTTCTTCGAGAAGTGGCGCTGCATGCGGATCGCTGTGACATCACCGAAGAGATCACTCGCCTGCGCAGCCACTTGACGCAGTTCCTGAAACTAATAGATGATACGACATCTCAGGGGCGGAAGCTCGACTTCATGTGCCAGGAACTCTTTCGCGAAGTCAATACAATCGGTTCCAAGTCCAACCACGTTGGCGTGGCACACGCAGCGGTGGAAGCCAAAGTTTGTGTGGAGCGGATGCGGGAAATCGTACAAAACGTTGAGTAATGTAAGCTGACGGCCCAGGTGGGCAGTCTCACAGAACTGGCCTGGAAAGGCTGATTTACGGGTAAACAGAAATGCAGGGACGTCCATTTCGAGTCGTAGTGTTGTCCGGGCCGAGTGGCAGCGGCAAGACAACGATCGTGGAACGTCTGATCCGTCAGGCATCGGTCAAACTGGTCAAATGCGTTTCCGCGACGACACGCCCCGCACGCGTCGGTGAAGCCCATGCCGATTCCTATTACTTTTTGAAACCGGAAGACTTTGCCGCCCGTCGAATCGCCGGCGAGTTTCTCGAAACGGCAGAAGTTTTTGGCGCCGGGTACTGGTACGGCACCTTGAAATCGGAATTGGAACGGGCTCGCTGCGAAAATGGCTGGGCATTCCTGGAAATTGACGTTCAAGGGGCACTTCGAGTGATGGAAGAATACCCCGATGCTGTCACAATTTTTCTGGAGCCGCCATCGATTGAAGAGTGCGAAAAGCGATTGCGGACGCGAGCAACCGATTCCGAAGAGACGATTCAGCGGCGACTGAAGAAGGTCCACGACGAATTGAAGTTGGCCGATCGATACAAGTACCGGGTTGTCAACGACGAACTGGAACATGCCATCGGACAAATCAACGCGATCCTGACCGAACAGTCAAAATAGTGTCGTCGGATGCGTTTGGGATTCAGTTGCCCTGTTCTTGGAGTCGATTGGCGGACACCCTGAGTTTCACCTAAACTGAATTAGCACTTGCATTCACGTCGCCGATCCGACAGACTTAAGGGTTCGCGTTGGATCGCGGTCAAGAGTTAGCACGAGTTTCGCGGCATGTCGTGCCGCACGCCATATGACGACAGTTGCGACGATTCGCGACTGTCAGATTGAAATGGTCAGACGATTGGAATGAGGAAGCTATGCTGGAAGAATTGAAAGAAGAAGAGATCGTCAAGAAGGTGGGGGGGCGATTTAAGCTTTCCACATTGATTCAAAAGCGAATGGTCGCGTTGAATCGTGGTGCCAAGCAACTGGTTGAGATTCAGACGAAGAATCCGATGGAAATTGTGATTCAGGAAATCATTCAGGACAAGATTTTCCTGGATGCCAGCGGTGCCGTGATGACCCGACCTGATCCGAACATTGCACGCGAACGTCACTTTGACAGTGGCCCATCGCTGGATGACCTGTAACCGCCGAGACGGTAATCATGCGCGGTCGCGAAGTGTTGCTGGGTGTGACAGGTGGTATAGCCGCCTACAAAACAGCCGACCTGTGCAGCAAGCTGGTTCAGGCAGGCGCAGCGGTTTCGGTCGTCATGACAGAAGCCGCCGAGCGATTTGTGGGGCCAGCCACGTTTGAAGCATTGACGGGTCGACCGGTCTATCGAGACCTGTTTCGACCCGTCGAGCATTTTCGGGGTGAGCATATCGGGCTTGCTCAACGTGCCGAATTGTTTGTCGTTGCACCAGCGACCGCGAACTATCTCGCTGAAGTTGCCAATGGGCTGGCCAGCGACCTCGTCTCGACACTCGCTCTCACCGTGACCTGTCCGGTCCTGCTCGCTCCGGCGATGAATTGCGAAATGTGGGCCAAACCTGCAGTCCAACGCAATGTCGCCACACTCCGTGCGGATGGTTTTCACTTTGCTGAGCCCGGCAGTGGATGGTTGAGTTGCGGACAGGTCGGTGCGGGCCGCATGTTGGAACCTGCCGAAATCCTGCAGGTCATCGCCAGTCTCCTCCCTGAAGCCTGATTGTTCAAACGGACCAGTCCGAATGCGCATTCTCATCACTGCCGGTCCCACTCGCGAATATCTGGACGATGTTCGATACCTTTCCAACGCCAGCAGTGGCCGGATGGGCTTTGCACTCGCTCAGGCCGTGATGGCGGCTGGACATCAGGTCGTGTTGGCTTGCGGCCCCGTTTCACTCACTCCCCCACCTGGCTGTGAACTACACCCGGTCGAAACCACGGATGAATTACTGGCGAAATGTAATGAACTTTTTCCTGGCTGTGATGGAGTGATTGCCACTGCCGCCGTTTGCGATTACCGCCCCAGAACACGGTTTCCCGGAAAGCTCGCCAAGACCGGGGTCTCTCTGGAACTGGAACTTGTTGAAACCGCCGATGTCCTGGCAGACTTGGGACGAAATAAGGGAACACGCTGGATCGTTGGCTTCGCTCTCGAATCAGACGAGTACGCGCACGTCAATGCGTTGCGCAAACTGAAAGAGAAGAATTGCGACGTCATCGTCTTGAACCGCCCAACAGCGATCGGGTCTGAATCGAATCGGATTGAACTTATCGACGCTGAAGGGAATACCGTTGCGGTGTACTCAGGCACGAAGTCCGACGTCGCATCACAACTGTGGGAGTGGATCGAACGGACGATCGTCGGCCCCCCAAGATAGGTGCTATGGCTCCTGCGTGCCCGGTGACCAATACGCGCGATGAGGGCTGCGTGGATCATTTCTTCGGCCGGAAGGCCTTTACCTTCGATTCGTCCGTCGTCAGGAAGGGGCCTTCAAGAAGGTCGATACAGTAGGGGATCGCGGGAAATACCGCGTCCAGGCACTCTTTGATGGCCTTCGGTTGCCCTGGTAGATTCACCAACAGCGACTTGCCACGAATCCCTGCCGTCTGGCGAGACAAAATCGCGGTGGCAACTTTCTCAAGCGAGACTTTGCGCATCAGTTCGCCGAACCCCGGCATCATTTTCTGGCAGACAGATTCCGTCGCTTCCGGCGTAACGTCCCGTAACGCAGGACCCGTTCCTCCAGTTGTAATCACGAGACAGCACTGCTCGTTATCACACAGTTCGATCAACGTCCGTTCGATCAACGGTTGCTCGTCGGCGATGACACGCACGACCGGTTCGAAGGGCGAAGTCAATATCTCGGCGAGGTATTCCCGGATTGCGGGACCACCGCGATCTTCGTACTCACCCCGACTGGCGCGGTCAGAGATTGTCACGACTCCAATCCGCGCGATTGTTACGTCGAAAGTCATCCCTTTGCCTTGGCTGGAGCCGCACCGACCGTCTTCCCGGACTTTTTCATCGCCCCCTCGAAAGCAGTACGAGCTTTCGTCCAGGCGGATTCCATCAGGGGAATGTGACATCCCCCCTTCCCCTTGCAGGAATTCATCCCGGGGTCTTCACCGCATCCACCCTGCCCCTTACACTCGTTGTTTCCACTGCAGGATGCATCTGCGATGCTGGCACAAGTTCCTTGTCCGGCACAGGCATTGTCCTTGCTGCGACCCAGATTTTTGCACGAATTCAGGCCGCGACAGGTGTGTGGCTCATCAATGATCAGCTTTTCGGCATCTGTCAATGTTGCTGAAGCCATTGAATTCGCAACCGACGTTGAACTTGATTGAGTCGGGGGCGTTCCCGTGCATCCGACAGTCGTTCCGGCAATCATCCCCCCCAATGCTGCGACGGTTAGCTTGTGAAAGTCTCGTCGATCCAATCCGTTGTCCTGCATATCGCCCCTTTCTGAAGGGATGAAGGATGCCGTTCCCCGGCAACCGTCGTTGTACTTACGTCAAAAACCTGAAAGAAGAGTATCGGGATTGGTCCAATGTTCAATAGCAGACCTTACCAGGGCGGTTACTTCGTCTTCACCTGAGGCCCATCACCACTGAGCGTTGATGTACCCAGCCCGTAAACGGACTCCTGCGAAAAGACGTAGGCGGGAAGCTGAAGCGACGTGATGAAACCGCGGGCACGGTCCCACATGTCGTCGTCCAGGGCCTTCTGAGCTGTTTCAACAGACGGCACACGAATAAATATTCCGATATTCGAAATACGGTTGGATGTTTTCCAAAGTGCGGCACCGTTGAAGTCATAGGCGACGGTGATTTCAATCGTTTTTTCCTGCAACTGCGTCTGCTGCTGCTTTCCACCCCCGAAAAACTGCACAGGAACCATCCCCCCCTGCTTGAATTCCATGCTGACAGCCAGCTTGACCGGTTGTCCCTTGACATCTTTCACGCCACTATTTGTGACCGCCTTGTTCAGCAGTCCTAACGCTTCCGCCTGGAATCCAGCCCGGTCAGGTCGCTCGGGGATTTGTGCCATGACTGTTACTGAACCGCCTGGCTGAACGAGCATCTTCGGTTCGAGTTTCGCCCCACCCAGTTTCGCTTTGGCGGCCGCATCAGGAAGTTCTGCAGCAACCACTTGAGCAGCAGATCCCCGATTTGACTTGGCAAGATACCAATGACGCCCGTCAGTCGGCGTCTTGACATGTACCGTATTCTGGTCGGGCGATTCGTAGGTCCAAGCGACCGTCTTCTGCTTGACGTCAAACAGAGCAGAATTGTTGATGAGCAGATAGTCGTCTCCGCACCAGTGACACGACGTGACACTCATCGGCAACGGTATCGGTTCCTTTGCCCGTCCTGCTTTGATATCTACTTCGTGCAGGTAAATACCCTTCTTTTCCTCGTTAACGACGGCCAAACGCTCGCCACTAGAATGGAAAGAAATCGCCATCACCGGCCCCCCCAGTTCGATCGCCCCCTGAGGTACCCCTGTCGCGGGATCACGAAGTTCGGCTCGCTTGTCGACTGCCACTGCCAGGCTCTTTCCGCTGGGTGACATGACTGCGGCGACAACTTCCTTGATTTCATACACAGGCGTGCATTCCGGCAGCTTCCAGACGATCAACCGATCTTCAAAATTGATTGTGCCGACATGGTCGGGTCCAACGAAAAAGGCTGATTCGATCGAACGGTTTTCATCCTTGTTTTCTTCCTGAAACGGACGACATCCGGCGACATGTTTTCCATCGTCAACGGAGTAGACATCGACGCGTCCCTGCCCATCATGGGGGGCAACCAGAATCCGCTTTCCGTCGGAACTCGCCGCCAGCAGGTCACACGAGAAGTCAATATCGATGCGACTTTTTGAATCTCCTTTTGCCAGATCATAAACTTCAATCCAGTTTTTCTGGCAGTGGATCGGCTTTGCACGAGCTCTCGAAACAACGGTGTGAGTTTTCGTGGCCCGAAAGCGAAATTCTGGAATGCGATTCTTCAGATCTGCGGCATCTTCCCCCTCTGCGAACCGGACGAAACCGAGACCTGAATTCTGGTTTGAAACCACCAGATTACGTGGCTGGCCCGTCCCCTTAAGACCCAGAGGTGACTTCATCACAGGGGCTGACGCTGCTGGTGCCGGGTCAACGGACACTTGCCAGCCTGTTGCCGTATCACTTGAGCGATCCGTCGCCTGACTTGCGTCAAACTTGGTGAGCTTCGGCAGCTTGGCATCGACAATCAATCCGCCCGCTTCCATCGCCTCAACGGATTTCGAAATGTCTTCAGACTTGATGAGCAGTGGCTTGACGGATGAGTCCTGGCGAGTCCCTTCCCAGATTGCGACCAGCCCATTGTCCAGGACGCGACGATTCTTGAGACATCCCGTGTCGAGTTTGGGCTTGCCCAGGCTATACACCACCTTCTTGGCACTACGGTCTACGATGGCGATCCCGTGCATCAGGAACTGCTGCCCATTGGGAAACCATTGCAACCCAGTCCCCTTACCATGCAGGTTGTGTTCTTTCTTGACCCCTTCGTCGAGAACAATCGTGTCCACGACAGCCCCGGTAGATGTCTTCAGAATGAAGATTCTCTCTCCATAGTTGGGATGAGCACCATCAAACAGCAGTGCCAGTTCCTCACCGTTATAAGAAAACGCGAGTGCCAGCAGGTCGTTTGACGGTCGATTGACGAATTCAATGGTTCCAACCACTTCTCCGTTCTTGAAGTCGTAGATCGAAATTGTTCGCGCGAGATATTCGGACAGATAGGCAGCGTACCGGCCTCCGGGACTGAAGGAATAGATGTCGCCCGGACGACCGTTTTTTCCGAGAGCTACTTCCCGTTCCAGGTCCCCGGATGGCAGTTTCCAGGAAACCAGTGCCTGGTGCACATCAGAAAATGCCACCATTCGTTCGGACGACGGAAGTGCGAGTACCGAAACATTGAGCTTCGCCGCATCGACGCTCACGGTGCCGAGTGATTTCTTCGCTTTGACATCGTAGACTTCGATGCCCCCGCCGTTATCAAACCGGAACCATGCGACATATTTTCCGTCAGGACTGATAGCGACCTTGTTCGTCGGAAGTCGATCTTTCAGGACACCCACTTTCTGCCCCGTGGCAAGGTTCCAGACTTCACGCCCCCCCTTGCCATCGTTCTCACCCAACAACCCAAACGGACTCGGCGTTACCGGGTAAACGACAGAATCGTCACTGATGAAACCACCCTTGATCGGAACGTTGAACTTCTTCGAGGTGTCATAGGTCACCTGCACCTCCAGAGGATCGGGCTGAGCTTTCCAATTGACCAGCGGCTTCATCGCAAACCCGCCGCCGACACCTCCCTGATCCAGCCCACCCTTAAACCCGCTCCCCGCAGCCTTAGTATTCGCGGGATTGGCGGCAGGGGGATTGATGCCGGGATTTGCCGCAACCTGCGGATTAGGATTCGCCGGAACATTCGGTTGCGGATTCGGATTCGCAGGTGCCGGGGTTATCGGGTTTGGTGTCGCCGGATTTTGCGCGGCATGGGATGCCCCTGGAACCGAATCAGGAGTTCCCGGTGTTGTGACGGGCTGCACCGGATTGTTTGCGATGGGGTTTCCGCCATTCGGCTTGCCTCGCATGGCAAAGAACAGACCGATGCCAACCACCAGGACCGCTGCGCCAATTCCGCCTGCGATCAATAATCCAGACGAATTACTTTCTTCGGATCGCTTCTTTTTTTTGCAGGCTTGCGACGGACGGGTGCATCACCATCGTCGTCTTCGGTGGCGCGACGCCGACCACCGGGGACATCGATTTCACCCCCGCATTCTTTGCAGGGAATCGAACGCCCTGCCTTCTCATCGGGAACTCGGTACTTCTTACCGCAGATTGAGCATTCGACGGGAATCGGCATGGCCCACGATCCTGAAATGGAAATCTTTAGATGAGTTTAAGAATCAATACTCACGGTCGAGATCGTGACGAATCTGGCGACTGAATTCAATGACGATTCGTCAGACATCTTTCGTTGCCATGAGAGTGACTGGAAGCAGAAGAATCCTCGCGACATTGTCATGGCACTCAACGAAAAAGCGAGATGCGAGCAGCCTCGGAAATTGCCAGTACGGCCGGGTGTTTCAATTTCTTTTCGACAGAGACTGCATAAAAGCGTTCACGCAACTCACTGGCGTGTCCGATCGCGGCGACGCGGTACATTCGCTTCCACAGCACTTGGCACCGCAAACACACCGTCGCCAAGTTGTCCGAATGCTTTGAGTAACGCACTGTCCGAGAATTCCCCTCGGATTCTGGGGCGGATTTCCAGCGAATCAAACCACTGCTCCAAGGATCGTCGCATCGCTGAATTGTCGCCGGGCAACAGGAACGGCGCACCCTCCAGCGATTGCGGAAAGCCTTTTCGATAATTCCCAGCCAGTTCCTCGATCCCACAAATCGTGACACCACATTCACCCTGCAGGGGATTGAACATGCGGAAGCCGAGTTTTGGATTCGCTCGCGAATCGCTCAGCACCAGATCAAGCTCGTGCAATGCCAGACGTGCCATCAATTGATCCGGGCGTGTCCTGCAGTGCGCGGCCCAGCGAAAAGATTTCATCCGCGTATCGATAGACAATGCGTCCTGTGTCCGTCAGGACCAGGTTTCGTCCTGAACGTTCGAAAATCGCCTCCTTGAGTGACTTTTCCAATTCGCGGATCTGCCCACTGATTGTCGGTTGCGCCAGTCGCAGTTGCCGGCACGCCTTGGCCACACTTCCTTCACGTGCGACGACCTGGAAATAATGCAGGTGGTGGTAGTTCTGCCATTCCATAGTGTCGATTCTCCATGCATCGTGTTTTTCGATGTATTGCAGTCAAACAATCTATTTGTATGTCGTTCGGGTCTGGCGTAGAAATACACAGGGCCAAGGACGGTCGATGGAAACAAGGTGACGCAGGCACCGGTTCGACCTCAAACCAACACAAAGGAATGTTGCCATGCTGGTGCTGACGCGAAAAATCGGGGAAAGGATCGTGATTGGAGACAATCTTGAAATTGTCCTGACTGTCGTTGCCACGGAAGGAGGCCGAGTCAAGCTGGGAATTCAAGCCGATCCGTCAATTCCGGTTCAACGTGTGAAACGTAACGACGAAATGTCGATCAAATGTCAAGAACGATTGGAGACTCATTATGCTCTGGGAACTGCGTACAAATGGAATGGAAATCAATCCAGGTTTGCGGGATCACATTGACCGGCGCTTGAATTTCGCATTGTCGCGGTTTGGATCACGCGTGACGAAAGCAACGGTTTCATTGACGGACAACAATGGTCCCAAAGGGGGAGTCGATAAATCGTGTCAGATCGTCGTTCGTCTGCGCGGTCTGGGAGATGTCATTGCAGATGTGGTTGATACGGAATGGGGAGTCAGTGTGGACCGTGCAACAACCCGAATCGGCCACAACGTCGGTCGTGAACTCGAACGCAAACGAGAATTTGGCAGAGACGCCGTGCGCGAACGTTACTGAACACTAACGCCGTTCAATCTTTGCAGATTTACGTTCGCGCGCGATTGTGTCAGTCCACAATTGTTCGGACAGTCGATCGAAGATTTGGGGCCGCACATCTTCAAGACTCAGGTCACCGGGGACGATCTCGGTGACCTGGACCAGATGCACCCCAAACGGTGAGTTCACTGGCTCACTGATCTCGTTGATCTTCAGTGCAAATGCAGCCCGAGACACGGGGACCGGAAGTTTCCCTCGAAATCCGATCAGACCGACTTCGCCCCCCTGATCACGCGTCGGGGATTCCGAGTGCTTTTTCGCGGCGTCCTGAAATGTGCTTTTTCCGGAAGCAATCTGTCCCTTCAGATCCTTCAGCGTCTTCACTTTGGCGGCGATATCAGTCTCTTCCGGCTTCGGCGGAAGCTTCAGAAAGATCTGACGGACGCGGACCTGGGTTCCATCCAGTTCCATTCGATGCTGTTCGAAATACTCGCGAGTCTGCGGAAGTGTAATCGTTTGTCTGGCATAGATCTGCCAGGCGAGTGGCAGTCCCAGTTCAGACTTCAGGCGTTCTGATGTGTAACCGAGCTTGGGAAGCAACTGGGCCGGGTCGTCCCCGTGCTTCTTGATCACATCTTCGGCGACCTGAATCTGGTAGGCGAGTTCATCCGTCGGGGGAGCGATCTTGCGCCGAGCCAGGAATTCACGAACCACCTGTCGGTCGATGAGCTCTTCAATCAGCTTCGGTTCTCGTTCTGCCCGCTCTTCGGACTTGACGTTGCGCGTGGCCACGATGAAACCGACGTCGCCGGCGGTGATTGCAGTTCCATTGACTTTGACAATCACACGTACGGCATCGTCCGCCCCGAGCAAACCAAAAAACGGCAAAAGGACGAAAAGAAGACAGGGAGACATGTCGACTCCGTTTCGGATCAATGGCGTACATCAGTGATAGGTGCGCAGGAAGTATAATCACTTCACCTCGGGAGGTAGAGAGTTCGGGTCTCAATTCAGACGCGTGGCCGGGGCTGGCCTGGGATGGACTGCAGTTCAGCCCCGGCCACCCAGCCCAGGATTATGGCGTGACAACGCACTCGTCAACGTCCTGCTCGATGCATCACCACGCCAGATGACGAAGCATCTTTATCGATTGAATCGAAAACGCCTCATCAGCGGATTATGGGAATTGGCGGATGCCAAATCCATTGACGTCTTGCGAAAAACAGGCAATCCATTTGCGGGCACCGCCGATATTTCCAGGAAATATAACTTTAGCTGTAATGCGTCACTTGACTTGGCATCCGCTTCTGCCGAGATTGATAGGACGTTCGTTCTGAACGAAGTTCATTTCAATTCGTGGTTCCCTGCTTCACGCAATTTCACAATTCTACTGCCAGTCGGCAGTGCCGTTTCTTCTCCTTTGTCGAGGAATTTCACATGCGAAGTCCAGCCAGGTACAAATCGGCCCCACCTGCGCGACGGTCAGGCTTTACGCTGATCGAATTGTTGGTGGTCATTGCAATTATTGCGGTGTTGATTGCGTTGTTGCTTCCTGCGGTCCAACAGGCGCGCGAAGCTGCCAGGCGGACGCAATGCAAGAACAACCTCAAGCAACTCGGACTGGCACTGCATAATTTTCACGACACCTACCTGCGGTTTCCACCAGGATGTGCAGAGGATCAAACACCTTTTGGAACTTCAGCGGCAGGTGGTGGCTGGGGTTCGTCGTGGAAAGTTTACATTCTCCCGTACGTTGATCAGGGGCCAATGTTTTCCAAGTGGGTGTTTGACGGCAACAACAGCGGTTACGTTAACGGGAATAACATGCCATTGACAAATGGCATGATCATCGCTTCCTATCGCTGCCCTTCGTCGAGTGTTCCAGATCGTTACAAGTCTTCGAATAACAACGGTGCCATCCAGATGCTGACCAGCTATACCGGTACCGCCGGTTCCTACAGCACGACCGGTGCCACAAACAAGGCTCCGTTCACGACGGTTCAGAGCGGTGGCTACGGGATCGCTTCCGGCAGTGGCATCCTCTACGCGAACAGCAAGACCAACATGCGTGACTGCACCGACGGAACGACCAACGTGTTTATGGTCCACGAAGAAAGTGATCATCTGCGTGACGCCAATAACCAGCCGATTACGGGCAACTACACGGCCATCACCAGCCAGGGACCACACGGTTGGACCATGGGGACAGGTGGGACAGGGTTAGGAATTGCTTACGGCGACCGAACATTTAACTGTTCAACGGTCATGTACAGCATTAACCAACGAGGTCTGTCCAACGGTGGCGGAACTAGCGAAAATACAGGGCGAAACATCCCGATCAGTTCACAACACGTCGGAGGTGCACATGTGCTTTTGACCGATGGTTCCGTCCGGTTCCTGTCCCAGAATCTGGACTTCCAGACTCTGGTGCGCCTGGCTTGCTGCAACGATGGCGACGTGGTTGGCGAATTCTGATCGACTTGAGATCTCAAACCGCGGCAAATGTGCCGCGGTTCTTTTTTTCCCGACAGTGACTGTTCGGGTGACGCGGGTTGGAACTTGATGCGGAGTGCAATGAATGACGAAGTCCTGTTTGACTGCCGGTTTGTTGGCGTTGGCCATGTTCACCCTGGGATGTGCTGGAGCGAATGCCCCAAAGGTCGTTCCAAAAGCAGACGTTGCCGGGACCGTGACTCTCGACGGCAAGCCGATGGAAGAAGAACGCGGTGAAATTCACTTTATTGCCGGTGGCGAAGCCCCGGCGATCCTTCCCATTAAAGGTGGGAAGTTCGAGGGTAAAGTTCCCGCGGGTGAATGCCGCGTTGAAGTTCGAGCCTGGAAAAAGGGCGAACCTATCATGATGGACGGAAAGCCATTTGGTGAACCCAAGGACGAAAACTATATCGCAGAGCAGTTCAGCGAGAAGAGCACGCTTAAGGCCAACGTCGCCGCGGCAGGGGCTAAGGATCTGAAATTTGAAGTTGAAAAGAAGAAGTGATACAGCCACTTCGAATCGACCTCAAGCAGGGCCGCTCAGATGAGCGGCCTTTTTCGTTGGTGCGGCCGAATTTTTTGATGAACTCATTTCCGCGGCCTCTGTCAGATCGACATGGACGGGGCGTTTTCCGTTGAAATGGCAGCGGGCCTGATTGTTGATATCGTTCCAGTTGATTCGGTGTGCGATCCTGAGTATCAAAGCTGTCTGATTCGTTCCTCACTTCCTGATACGATCACCAGCGAGTTAGTTCAAAGGTCTGCCATGCTCATCATCACTGCGATTCTCGGATCACTTCTTGCCCAGTCTGGCGATCTGTTTGTGGCCAGACCGCTGACACAACCGAAGCAATTCACGCCCGGTATCGAAGGGCCTCAGTGTGGACGCGACGGTTCCATTTACGCCGTGAATTTTGAGAAGGACCAGACGATCGGCAAGATTTCGCCTGCTGGTAAGGGAGAAGTGTTCGTCACGCTTCCAGGGAAAAGCACTGGAAATGGCATTGTCTTTGACCGCCAGGGGCGGATGTACGTGGCAGACTATGTCGAACACAAGGTTCTGCGAATCGACATGAAAACGAGGAAAATCGAAGTCTTCGCGCACGAAGAATCGATGAATCAACCCAATGATCTGGCCATTGCTCCGAATGACACGCTGTATGCCAGCGACCCTGCCTGGGAGAAGAGCAGTGGGCAGATCTGGAAGATCGATACGGCTGGAAAAGTCACCCGCGTCGCTAACGACATGGGGACGACGAATGGCATCGAAGTCAGCCCCGATGGGAAGACTCTCTACGTCAATGAATCGGCTCAGAGAAATGTCTGGAGGTTCAGCATTCAGCCCGACGGCTCACTGGGCAACAAACATCTGTTGAAACAGTTTCCAGATCATGGGTTTGATGGCATGCGTTGCGATGTGCAGGGAAATCTGTACATCACCCGCTACGGCAAGGGGACTGTTGTCGTGTTGTCCCCCGAAGGAAAGGAACTGCACGAAATCGACGTCCTTGGGAAGCAACCGAGTAATCTCTGTTTCGGAGGCCCGGATGGACGGACAGTGTATGTGACTGAAGTTGAGCACACGCGACTCGTTCAATTCCGCGTCGATCAACCCGGCCTGGCATGGAAGCGGTGGCAGGACTCAAAATAATGGGGATCGCGGTGCCAATGACAATCCCCCATCGTGCCAATCCAGGAGAATCTCAGAACCCGCTGGCGGAGCTTGAGTGACGATCCATTGAGCCACGGGGCCAGCGACGAGTCTTTCAATGGTGCGTTGCAACGGTCTGGCACCATAACGCGCGTCGAAACCACGTGAGACGATTTCACCGACGAGTCGCTGTGTCCATTTCAGCGATAAGTTGCGACGCTGCAGGCCTTCACGACCGTTCAGCAATTGCAACTCTCGTTCGCAGATCCGTCGTGACGTTTCCTGGGTCAACGGATGGAAGGTCACGATCCCGTCAAGGCGATTGAAGAATTCGGGACGAAAGAATTCCCGGACTTCTTTTTCGTACGGCACGTCCTGTCGTTTGTCGAAGCCGATCGAGCGTTGACGTTCAGAACCGAGGTTTGAAGTCATGATGACGATTGCACAGCGAAAACTGGTGACTCGCCCGAAACGGTCGGTTAGACGGCCTTCATCCAGCAATCCCAGCAGGACATCGAAGACTTCGTGAGACGCTTTTTCGATTTCGTCGAACAGGACGACCGACAAGGGTTGTCGTCGTAGAGCTTCAATCAAGTGGCTTGGTTCACCATCAGGACGCATGACAAGTCGCTGAGCGGCATCGTAGCCAGCGTATTCGCTCATATCGAGGCGTACCAGCCGGTCGCGTTGCTGGCCATGTCCAAAGAACTCGTCAGCGATGGCCTTAGATAACTCGGTCTTGCCAACCCCCGTGGGACCACAAAACAACAGTGTACCGACCGGACGTGACGGATCATTCAGTCCCGCCTTGTACGTGGTGACCAGATCTGCCGCGGCAATACAGGCGTCGTCCTGACCCATCACCCGCTCGCGAAACCGCTTCAAAACGTCGGCGTGGCTCAGCGTCATTTCATCACGCAGCAGGAAATCGGGCAGTCCAGTTCGTTCGATGAATAACGAAACCAGGTCATTCGACGTGACTTTGGCAGTGGGCGCTTCGCGGGTTAATTCAACACTCACTTCGGGCGGATTTGCACGGTCGCCAATTCTTCTCGCTGTTGCGGAATACAGGTCTGTCATGAACGACAATGTTGAACCGGGAAAAGTCTGGTATGGCAGAAAGCGGCGAAACAGGCGCTCAGTCTGTTCGACAACATCGCGTTCCGGTTCCAATCGGAGCTGTTGCTGTAATTGGCTGGCCTGCCGATTCAGAATCGCCACAGCCCGCCGTTGATCGAAGGACTTGACCGTCACGATCTGAAAGACGTCGATCAGGCTTGGCAACAACCGTCGGCAAGCATCCAGCTCCGTCGGGTTACATTCCGCAATCAACGATAATTCCCCTCGCTGAAGGTACGGCAGCAGAAATGCGGCAACGCTAGAGGTTGGTTCACGCCCACCCGCACTGACCAGATCGAGCAGGTTTTCGACGCACAGAACACCGCCGAATTCTGCCAGTTCATTGACGATGACCTCGCACCGCAGTTCCCATTGCCCCAGATATTTCATCCCCGCAATCATCCGCGAACCGCCTGTCAGCCAGTACCGCTTGTCGATCGGAAGTACGGTTTCTCCTTCCGTGGAATCGTCGCTCGCAGACGCTGGCGTTTTCGGTTGCAGACTCAGTTGTCGGATCGCAGTCGCCAGCAATGCCGTCTTACCCACTCCTGTTTCGCCCACCAGCAGGATATTCTGACGACGAGTCTTCAGGAGTGCGACCAGTTCCTGTAGTTCAGCATCCCGTTCCCAGGCCTGACGAAACTGCTTCCGGAGTGATCGATCTCCAATCGGATCGGCAACCAACGGTAACTCCCTGGCGGTGAACTTCGGTTCGCTGGATCGACGTTGGGCAGGTATTCGGATCACGAGCGTTCGCAACTCCACCGACTGGGGCGGCAGAAACGAAGCTATTTCTCGCGGCGTCAGACCTTTGAGTTGCTCCTGGGCATAGCGGGAGACCAGATCCGGCAGCGATTTCTCTTCGTAGTAGTAGAAACCTGACTTCAACAGCGGCATCGACGCAAAAAAGACACCTCGTTCCTGCCGCCCATGAACACAATGAACATTCAACGCGAACGTCTCCGTGCACGGATAGATTCGATTGTTGGCTCGGTATTCCGGTCGCACGGGGATTCGCAAAACGGAAAGTGTCGGTTCGATCAGTTCGGGTGAATCGAGCCATCCCTCGCGTTTTGCCTGCCACTGCAGGAAATCAGACAATTGGTCGATGGCCTTACTGTCGTTTTCTGCGACCGCAACAGCCTGTTCGTCGGCACCGACGGCAATCGCCGTCGAATGACCCAGGCGGTCTCGAACGATCAACACGGGAAAGCGATAAGTGTCCATGGGTTAGTTTTTCTGCCACACGAAATGGTGTGTCTTGTTCTGCGAAAACAGGTGGTGCTACGTGCTGTATCGCCCCGCATTCCCGTCCTGCGAATGAATCTCGGCTGGTAATGCAAACGCCCCCAGTAAAAAGCGTCTCCAGGCTGCTGCGTCTGGTTTTCCTTCTGTCATATCTCCAGTACGCAGGTCCAGTGTCAGTCCCCATCCTTCGTACAGACGAACAACGTTTCCTGGCGGCAATGGATCGTCATCAAGATGCCCCGTCCCCGCACCGAGTTGCTGGATCCAATGTTCTCGCACCTCCCACAAATTGGCCCAGGCATCGGCTACCGATTTCCCATCATGCAATGGAACGGGAATCACTTGAATAGCGCGAAACTGACCGTCTGAGGAATAATCCAGATGAATTCCGGCTTCGGAACGGACGATCGCGTAGGCTGAAAGGCCAGAGATTTCGAGTAACGTCGCATTCGAATTCACGGGCGAGTTGGGAAGACGGCTGACAGTGCAGTCCAAACTGAGATCCAGTTCGGAGTCCTTCACCGTGTCAGACAAAATCCGCTGAAGGTGGATTGCCAGTTCACGCGCCGGCACGCCGTCATGACCATCCAGTGGTCGGATGCAGAGTCCAATACGAGTCGGCATACCATCACGCATTGCCGTCAATTCCACATCGGTCAACGCGGCCTGATGCAGCAGCGACATTAACAAGTCCGATTCCGCACCTTGTACGACCTCCGCTCCGTCGAAAAGATCTCGCAGTGACTGGTGGAACGACACCATGTTCGATTCTTCGCGCGCCAGACTCGCCCAGAACGAGGAAGGAGTGTCTGGACGATGCGACACAACCTTTTTCACGTGACGAAATATGACATTAGGCAGCGGTGCCTGGGCCCCCGGTTGGGATGCCGCATCCTCCAGATCTGCCCACATCCGCACGACTTCCCGCAACCGTCTGCACCGCTCCTGCAGAAGATAGTAGGCTTGATGGTGATCGGTGACATCCCCTGCAGAAACTGGTCCATCAGGCCGAAAAGCTGCAATTTCGGTTTCAACGCGTGCTACAAACTGAGTGATCTGCTGCATCAGTTCTGCGGGCGAACGTCGACCTGCCAAGGCAACGCAGTTGGCCGACGCGTCAGCATCAGCCAGAGGCTGCACGTTCACTGCAATTCCGTCGGGCGACGGATACAGATGAAGCCGCGTGAGCGTCTTGACCTGGATCGCCGCCAGTTGCCGCCCCGCGGGTTGGATCAGCAACTGCTCCAGACTTCGCTTCAGAGCCCGAGCCCCCAGTGTTGGCGTGTATCCGGCGGTAATCGCATGCTCGAGCGCCTGCGGTTCGATCGAAAGTACACAACGGCGGCGGGCCAGTCCGTCTCGCAGCAGCATTTCATTCAAGACGATGCGTGCCACTTGTTCGATCACGTCGCGCGATAATTGATGGAACGGCACGATGCGGTCGATGCGATTGAAGAACTCCGGACGAAAGAATTGCTGGACGGCTTTCACCCAGACATGGTCACCGACGGGCGAATCACCCGCGAATCCCACTCGCTGAGAATTTTCACGCACACCAAGATTCGAGGTCATCACGATCAGCGTATTCGAAAAGCTGACGGTTCGTCCCAGTCCATCCGACAAACGCCCTTCCCCCAGAACCTGTAAGAGCACATCGACGACTTCGGGATGCCCCTTTTCAATTTCATCCAGAAGAATGACCGCGAACGGTTGGCGCCGGACAGCCCCCGTCAGCAATCCATCCGGCTCATCAAAGGTTCCGACCAGTCGAGCGGCGGAGCCTCGGTTGACGTATTCATTCAAATCGAAACGCAGTAAACGGCTGGCGTCACCGAACAGGAACTTCGCCGCTGCCTTGGCTAACTGAGTCTTGCCGACCCCGGTCGGACCGACAAACAGCAACGATCCAATCGGTCGACCCGTATCGTTCAACCGGGCTTTCGCGATACTGAGCACGTCAGAGACCGCAGCGATGGCTTCTGGCTGTCCGACAACTTCCTGAGCGAGTGCATCGACAATTTCGCTGCGTGGTAATTTGTGGCGCGGATCTAGAAAACGCGATGCCAGTCCCGACCGACGATGAAATTCATCAAGGACACAGTCCCGAGTGACTTCGGCATCTCGACGGATCAGAGCCAGGTCCTTCAGGAAACGGACCGCTTTTCCAGGAAATGCAGCATCGGGAGAATACCGGCGTTCAATTTCCAATACGGCAGGCAATGATTCCAGCGCGAACTGACATCGGAACTGCTGTTCGAGATGTCGTCGTGATGCCAGCACGATCCGAGCCGTCGTTTCTGGATCCGTTTCTGACACCGGCAGGACTTCGAATAGATCCGCCAGTCCTCGATCACGCTCTCGCAGGATGCGCCAGGCTTCAGGCGTGATTTCTGCCAGCAGTCGGACTTCACGACGCTCCAGATACGGACGGATCACCTGCCCCATGCTTAGGCTGGAATCTCGCGATTTTCCCGCCTGCAGCAAACCGGGTAAATCGTCGAAGTAGAGAATATGATTTCGTTTGCGGGCTTCCTTCAGGATCGCCAGCAATCGACTTTCCCATTGACCGACGACCGACATACCGCTGATCAGACGCTGTGGCGAAAGCAGCCAGACGTTGGTGCGAGACGCATAGGGGGACTGTCGCCGGGCGGTAACACGTGCGACGTAATCATGAATGATCGCCGTCTTGCCTGACAATCGTCGTCCCAGCAACAGAACCGGACGTCGATCCGGAGAGAGTATGCGCCGTTCGAGTTCCGACACTTCGTGACTCCGCAAGAAAGCGCGATCCAGGCCAGCGGGATATTGCCAGTTCAGGCAGCGACCGCAATTCTGCAGTTCCACAACCCCGTTACTGACATCCGCCGCCCCCAGGAGCGCCATTAATTGCTGTGCGGGATCGCGAAACGATTGAACGATGTCGAGTTCAATGTCGACGGTGGTCGTCCAGGCCGCCCCATCCATTGCGAAATCTTCTGGCCGGACATCGGATTCGTCGTCAGCGTCCTGCTCCTGCTTGCGAAAGTACTGAGACAGCGATTCCGTCGCGCGATGAGCCAACGTCTGCCCGCGTGTCACTTCAAACCATACGTTTGCCAGGTTTGGACAAAATGCCAGTTTGCGGCCGAGTGACTGAAACGCCACAAAGAAGAAACGTCCCCGAGCAGTCCGACGACGCAGATCCAGCAATAAATCCAATCGATGCTGCTCAATATTCGGAGCAAATGTCCAGGCTGCCAGCCATGCATGATGAGGGTTGCGACCGAGTTGCAACAGGTGCTGCTGCAGATCTCCGACCAGTCGTTGTTGCGCACGACTCAGCTCTTCATCGAATCGTACCGGCTCTGGAAAGAACAGCGGCCGGACATGATGTCTCGCCGGCCCTCCTCCCAGAGGTCGTCGTGTTTCAATAAACAGTGGAATGGAAAATTGCATGACGATCTGACGCTCTTGATGTGACGTGAAACTCAGTCAGTCTTTGGTTTCGACGGCGTTCCCAGAACCGCGGCCTCGATGTCGTTTTCGTACCGTTTGCGAATCAACTCGGTCAAAACCGTTGAGAAACTCGTGACAAGTGACCGGTCTTCGTTGAGGTTATACGTTCGACAGCGAGACTTCTTGCCCAGCTTTTCGATAGTCCCCTGTCGGCCGATCCCGGCGGGTGGCTGGTACTTTTCCCCCTCAACCGCCTCCGCAGTCACCAGGCACGGGGATTCGAGATTTCCCTTCACAAACACATGAATACCTGCTTCGGACACAAGACGCGGAAAGATTCCCCGGCCCACAAATCCCCAGGCCAGTCCGACAACGGAATCAGGCATCTGGTTCAGGTACGACTCCCGATTCTTGATCAGACGTCTCCACAGGGAGCCCGCATCAGGATTCTCGTACTCGACAAGTTTGGAATCTTTGCCGTTCTGAATCGCTGTGAATTCCCACAGGTCTGCTCGCGTCACGCTAGCGTGCCGTGCCACGTCGCCATAGCCAGCAACGAGCGTCTTCAGGGATGTCTGATGTTCACTGAAAATGGCAAGCGTGATCTTGTCGGGGACGACAAACTGTCGCAGGTAGACTTCACCCGCCAGTCGTGACCATTCTGCTTCCAGTTGCGCCGCCTCCGTTGCATCGAATTCACTCGCAATATGCCTGACGAGAACCGACAACAGTGCTTGATCTTCCAATGCGTCGACCGTCGAGCCCAACCCCAGCATCGCGTCTTGCAGTTCCCGCAACTCAGACGCACGTGCTAAACGGGCGTTGTAGTCAGGCTCTGGCTTCCACGGCTTTCCGAGCGAAGTTCGCTTGAGCATACGCCGACGTTCGCGTTCCAGTTGTGATTCGAGCCGAAACAGCTCATTTGTCAGTCCACGCACCGCACTCCCATCCAGCAGACGACGAGTTCGCCGACGAATCGAAGTGACTCGCACGATGTCTGCGGCGCGACCCGGTTCGGTCTGGCCCCATTCAATCGGTCGCCCTGATGCGTCGGAATAGGGAAGCACACAAACGGAAATCCGCTCGTTTTCCGTCCCGATTCTGACCGACACCGCTCGCTCAGGAGCAAGTCCGTTCATCTGCTCTGCCAGGGGAGCGAGCAATTCACGTTCGATCGCCCGCTTCAATGGACGAGCCCCGTACCGCGGATCAAAGCCGATCCGTGCCATGTGATCGAGTACCGCCGTTTCCATTTCCCAGCCACGATCTCGAAATAGCAAACCATCTCGCTCACGCAGATGATTCACCTGTAACTTTGCAATCGAACGCAGCACATCCTGGCCGAGTGGTTCAAATGGGACGACGGCATCGAAGCGGTTATACAATTCTGGTCGAAAGAACTGTCGGACCGCTTCGACAAAGTGGTCAGCGATCCCCACGCGTGTTGGTGCAAATCCGGCAGACCCGCGCTGGTACGCTTCAGCCCCGAGATTGGATGTCATTACAATCACAGCGTTGGTGAAATCCGCCAGGCGGCCCCCCGCGTCCGTCAGCCGCCCTTCCCCCAGGACCTGCAACATTAGATCAAATACCAAGCGGTCTGACTTTTCGAATTCATCAAGCAGCACGACCGAAAATGGCTGCTCACGAACCCGGGCCGTCAGGACTCCTTCTTCACCGAATGACCCACCAATCAGGCGTTGCGCCGAGATCGGATCGCTGAATTCGCTCATATCCAGTCGCGTCATCCTGTCTTCATCGCCGAACAGATATTCGGCCAGCGTCCTGGCCAGTTCTGTTTTTCCAACCCCCGTTGGGCCGATAAACAGCAATGATGCCAGCGGTCGTCCTGGTCGCGCCATTCCAGCCTTTATTGTCGATAACAGTGTCAACACGTTTTCGACCGCTGACCGCTGGCCCACGATACGCTGCGCGAACGCCGTGCGAGCCTGATCCGGATCAAATGAAATGGCGTCATCCAACAGAAATGTTGGCAGCCCGGTCTCTCGTGCGAATGCAGCAATCACGTCGGCTTCTGTGATCGCGTGGAGCGAGGGCCCTTCGGGCGACGTAAAGCTCGCCCGCAGTTGGATGGCGTCGAACCGGTCTCGCAACAGGTTCTTGAGGAAGCGAAGCGGGCGACCGGGAAACGCCGAGTACGTGGCATAGCGTCGATGCAGCCGTTCAATCGCTGTCAGACCTGCATTTCCGATCAACTCGAGGAAGATTTCATGCCCGTCAGCGTTGCGGACGACTGGCTTTGGGAACTGTTGAGCGAAGTGGTTCAGGATCTGTCGTGACGTGGCTGAATCGGGTTCGGGAACTCGGACGATTTCAAACGCCTGCACAACCTGCGGAAACATCCGTTCTGCAAGTGACAGTTGTTCGGGAGTACATTCTGCGATGGCGAGTAAGGCACCTCGAACAAGGTAGGGGCGCAGGAACGTCGCCACTCCCATCGAGTTACCCTCGCATTTACCGACTTCCATCAGCTCCAGAAGTGACCCAAGATGGATAATTGCCCCTGTACGACTCGTTTCGCGGCACAGATTTTGGCACCGTTCCTGCCACATCCCGAAGTTCGACATTCCCGCCATCAACCGGGCACCGCTGGTTGCGCGGAAGTCTGTCTGTGACATTCCAAAGTCATCCCGTCGTCGCACCAGTTCACGTAATGCCGCCGTCTTTCCAACGCCACTGGGCCCGACCAGCAGCACGCTGCGAGGCTGACGACCTGTCAGGATAGATGCAACCTGCGCCACCGTGACTTCGTTGCCAAATGACGGAGTGATCGGGTCGGCAGTCAGACTTTCCGTCGCTTCTTTCAATACGGACTTCTGAGGCTGACGCTCTTGCTCCGAAATCTGTGCAGCCACCTTCGGCGTCGGGACAACGATGGTCACAGAGATTGTCACCAGCTTGACGCGAACGGCCCGTTGAAGTTCTGCCAGTCGTGGCAATGAGATCCCGACCACGCCAGTAGCCCACATGGCGCCGTCACGAGCGATCGCCGCGCGGATCTGAGCACTGGCCATCTCGCGAACTTCGGTATCGGTGCGTCCCAGTACGTGAATTCCCAGCACCGGAACCCACAGAATCCACCCCTCGTCGCCATGTGGCCAGAGGACAATTGCAAACTGAGCATCGACGCTTTGCTGCCATGCCGTGGTTCGAACGGTCGGCTCAATAGGAAGCGTGAGAGTTTCAAACAGAACGGCCGATTTTTCGATCGGTCGCCCGTTGGACTGATATGCCGTCTCCCCCTGCGACTTCGACCGGGCTAACGATAACCACCGAGTCTGCCCCGGCGTCCCAATCGGGCAGATCGACTGCCGACGATACAATTCTCCGCGCGAAAGATGCGTCGAAATCTTGCGAAGTCCTCGCTGCAACCTGGCAATCACCTGACGCGACGAATCTGCGGCACAGGATAATTCCGGGAACGACGGCACCTCGGCAATCACAGTGCCATTTTCCAATCGACACAGACAGGCAGTGACATCGAGTCGGTAGTTGGGCATCGGGTGACGTCAGCGTTGTTGACGGGATTTCTTCTGGAGACAATTTCTGGAAACTGATCAGAGTCGAGAAATTCATCGCAGGTTCGCGATATCGCACCACATTTTGCCGATGGATTGTAACTTGGGACTGCCGTAGGTCGCGACCGATGAACGTAGAATTTCCGCGCGGATATGACGCGCTAAACAGCGATCAATGGATCAATGACTAGAAGCGAAAGAGGCAGGTGCTGATTGATCCCAGCAAATTGCTGTCATTTTCCAGCGGATATTGAATGGGGGACGATCGTACACTTCGGCAATTCCTTTTGCAGTTCCGTCCGTTCGGGATCAGTCAATGTTGTGCCGTGTACGTTGAGTAACTTGAGATTCTGAAGAGGGGCCAGTTTCTTCAACCCCACATGCGTTACTGCCGTACCACTCACGGTCAGGTCAGCCAGGCTCTTGAGGGCTGCCAGTTCTTCGATCCCAGTATCCGTAATCTTCGTATCATAGAGTGCCAGCAAGGTGAGTTTCTGAAGCGGAGCGAGTTCTTTTAATCCCTTATCTGTCACCCGAGTTCCCCCCAGATTGAGTCCGGTCAGGTTTTTGAGCGAGGCCACGTCCTTCACTCCCGTATCTGTAACCGTCACTCCGCTCAGGTTGACAAAAGTGAGATTCTGAAGTGCGGCCAATTCCTTCATCGCGGGGTCTGTCAACTTCGTGCCGTTAAGCCAGAGTTCAGTAAGTTTTGGAAGTGCGGCAAGCGTGATTAACCCCCGATGCGTCACTTTCGTGCCCATCAAGTCGAGGGTGGTGAGGTTTTGAAGTCCGATGAGGCCCTTTAGTCCTGCGTCCGTGACATTGTTCCAACCGAGACTCAGGTGAGTGAGATTCTTGAATCTGGCGATTTCCTTGATCCCAGCGTCCGTGACCTGCGTTTGGCTCAGGTTGAGTTTGGTGAGTTCTTTGAGGCCAGCCAATTCTTTCAGCCCAGCATCATTCACCGGAATGCGGTTCAGTGAAACCGTGATGTTCAACTGACCGTCGATCCGTTCACGGTTGTAGATTCCACCGAGATTCCTCACGAACGCTACCGACTTATCCTCGGCGTCCTCAGCGTGAACCATTATCGATGAAAACAGGATTAACCATGTCAAATGACAGCACAACACCAATCGCGACATGATTGTCTCCGAACTCCGTGCGCCAATCCGAACGCGAAATGCAGGAGCATTACGTTACGACAATCGACTCCCTACTTCAATCAATGGGAGTTAAGACTGCCGCAGGTCTCAGGCCAACATCGGGTCCCTCGTCCAGCCGTCAGCTGTTTTCGTCCAGCGACGTCAGTAACTGGAGCATGCGTTCGCCACGCGGGGTATCAGGTTCATCCCCTTCAGGTGAACGACCGAGTTGGGTCAGCAAGTGTTCCGCCTGCTCAAACGGACAATAGCGTTCCCACTTGGCTGCCAGTTTCTGAAAATCGGCATCGCGCAGTGCGTCAGCCATCGTGGCGTGCAGATGCAGTTGGTGCGCCGGGTTGGCCGCGATAATTCGTGCACGGCATTCATTAGCGACGTCGAGCCATCCGGCATGACAGGCTTCAATTCCTGCCAGCAACAGAAAACGATCGCGCGCCGGTGCCTGATTTTTCTGGCCGGAAATCACCGCCAGTTGCACATATGCCGACATGGCAATTTCGTGGTCGTGCATAAAAGGGTTCATCCGACTTTTGCTGATGCCAAATGCAGTTGTGTAAGCCAGACGCTTTCAAAGAAGTTTTCTGCGGCGAGATTGTATCACGAAATTGTCACTTCAATTCCGATGCAACGTAACTCGAAGTTACCTGTTCCAGTACCAGTTCGCGGAGTTCTGCAACCAGGAAAAACGATCCAGTAATTGCGATCAAGTCGGTTGGGTTCGCTAAGTTCTTCGCCATCTGCCAGGCCGTGGCCGGGGTTTCGGCAGTGTGAATCTGTCGATTTGAGATTGCATGGATCAAGGACTGCAATTCTTCGACCGGGACACTACGGGGATTATCGAGATATCGTGTGAGGATGACTGTGTCGAAGGCGGGAATCAATTGCCTCAACAGGCCCGCAACGTCTTTGTCCCGGGTGGCAGCGAAAATCAGGATGCGGCGAGTGGGTGTGAAGTCTTCTTTGAGGGTCGCAATCAGGGCACGGGCGGATTCCCAATTGTGAGCGGCATCGACGACCACCGTTGGACGTCGTGCGACCACTTCAACTCGAGCCGGCCATTCGACGTCTGCAAATCCATTTTTGACAGCGTTCTCTGGGATTATCCAGCCTTGTGATCTGAGTTCTTCGATCGCAGCCAGCGCCAGAACGGTGTTTATCGCCTGATGAGCACCTCGCAATGCGACCGGGATGTCTGTCCAGGTCGTTGAACCGGTTCGCAGATCGACGTACGAATGCGGTTGGTCAGACGAGGAACGAGTTGCGGTGGGTGATTCAAACGTCTCGTCAGAATCATCTGTATTCAGTCGACGCGCGACGACTTCCAGATCACGATTGAGCAGAACCAGTGGTGAACGGCGTTCCTGGCAAAGTCGCTCGATTAACTCCAACGCTTCGGGTTGTGTGATGCCGCAGATCAAAGGCACACCCGGTTTGATGATGCCCCCTTTTTCCCAAGCGATCTGGCGGATCGTACTGCCGAGGATTTGAGTGTGGTCGCGACTGACGTTGGTGATCACACAGACCCGAGGACAACAGACGCTGGTCGAGTCGAGGCGGCCACCCAAACCTGTTTCGAGGACGACGAGGTCGGCACGACAATCGGCGAAGTAGAGCCAGGCGATAGCGGTTGCGAGTTCGAAATACGTCGGTTGCATCTGCCCCGAAAGATTATCCATCTCTGCGACAGCGGGAAGTAACCGACGGACGAGATTCACGAGTTCCGTCGGAGTGGGACGGACGCCGTTGACCGTCATTCGTTCCTCGAATGCGGATATGTGCGGTGAGATATACAACCCGACCTTCTGACCAGCAGCAGTCATGACAGAAGCGATCATCGTGCAGGTGGACCCCTTCCCCTTGGTCCCCGCGACGTGAACTGCGGGAATTTTTTCTTGAGGGTTATCCAGTAACGTCAGCAGCATTCGCATGCGGTCGAGTTTGAAGTCGCTGGTCGAATAAGCGCGCGAATCGACGCGTTCGTAATTGATTCGACCGTAGAGAAAGTCGATTGCTGCGTCGTAGGTGTCGATGGTCTTGGCCATGTTTCGTGGCTGAATTGAGAAAGAGGCTTGGTCGTTGGCGTTGTTGTGACGAATAAAAATCGCTCAAGGGATTGTATCCCTGCTGTGGCCAAACGTCAGGCATAAATCGAAGATACGGCTTTGTCGAAGACTCCAAAACCGTGGCACCCGCAATGTACCGTTTGTTGATCCCGTTAATGCGAAACCCCGGAATGGAATTCCGGGGTTTCGACGGGCACAATAGTCAACTTGAGAGGCTTACGCAGCGGCTCGGTTTGGGAACTGAATGATTTGTGGTGTCGAACTTCCACAGGCCGTCATAAAGTCCTGGAAAATCTGCATGTCGAGGGCTGATGCCGTATCGTCTTCCGGATGCCACTGGACGCCGACGCAGTACCAGTCCGATTCGGTCGACTCGTAGCATTCGACGATACCATCGGGTGCATGTGCCGATGCTCGGAAGATCGGTGCCAACTGCTTGATCCCCATGTGGTGATCACTGTTAACTCGGATTTCGCCAGGCCCGTAAATGTCCCAGCAGCGAGTCCCCTCGACGATATTGATGATGTGTCGGTTGTGACGTTCTACGGGATCGCGGTGATGCAACGCTTTCTGAACCTCTTCGGGGACGTGCTGGAACAGCGTTCCGCCACAGATGACGTTAATGGTCTGCATTCCCGAGCCAATGGCCAGGATTGGCAGCCGCATTTCGACGGCCATGCGAGCCAGTCGGCGGTCAAAATCTTCGCGGCGTTGTGGCATTGGTCGGGTGTGAGGATGGGGTTCCAGACCCAGTCGTGATGGATCAAGATCCATCGTGCAGCCTGCCAGAACCAGCCCGTCCAGATTTCGCAGGGCCTGCTTCAAATCGTCGTCGGAGGCATAGGGTGGCAATAGAAATGGCAGTCCCCCTGCCGCAGTGATGGAATCGTAGTATCCCGAGTTGTACCAGCTCAGCGCGACGGAATCCTTACGTCCTGGTCGAAAGTCGCCATTAACACCGATAAGAGGCTTTTTCTGCATTCCATTACCTTTCGAATCGTGGCACATCCGTGTGCATCGCCACAAACAAAACTTCCCGTCGTCATTCGCCCGGGCGCAACGCGCCCCCCTGTTTAAGCGAAACGGCGGGAACCATCCCCAAAGAGTTTCTCGCCCCAAAAGCCGGCGAGTGAATGGTCGTGATTCAGACTGAGAAGTACGTCGACGCTGTGAAGTACTGAAGATTGTTCGTCCGCGGTACGATGCCCCCAAATGGGTGTCGGGCGTCCGTCGACGATGCTTTCGAGCGATGGCTCGACTACGATAGCGGGCTGTTGACCAGATTCCATTCTGTTCCCTTCACCTGAATCCTTTCAGGTGTGACTCGTGTTGATCTATGATGCACAGATCTCAACGTCCAGCGTCATTCGCTCGTGGCCCGACAATCAGCAACATCCAGTTGATTTGCCGGGTGCGTTCGAAGTGGGGGGACTCTAGTGATGCCGCTCGTGGTTGTAAAGCAAACGGCTCATTTTGAGTCCCGAACAAACATTGACCACAAGATGCTGTGATCGCTCCTTTTTTCGCTGTTTTGCCAGACATCCGGTTCCGTTCCCGCTTTTCAGGTTGGTTTGCCATGTCCGATTCCCCAAAATTCGCCGAAAATCAACTGCAGATCGGCGTGGAATCGGAAGAGGCGACTGTGCAATTAGGACGTCAGATCGCCGAATCGCTTGAATCAGGAGCCATCGTGGCGCTTGTTGGCGACTTGGGAGCGGGAAAAACTCGACTTGTTCAGGCGATCGCAGTCGGACTGGGGGTTCCCGTCGATCAAGTGAACAGCCCGACATTCACACTGGTGCAAGAGTATGCAGGACGGATTCCGCTCAGGCATTGCGATACCTATCGCCTTCGAAATCCTGACGAATTCCTCGATCTGGGACTCGACGAACTTCTCGCCGTAGATGGTATCGCTTTGATCGAGTGGGCCGACCGAGTCCAGCACCTGCTCCCTCGAGATCTGCTTAGAATTGAAATTCGAATTCTCAGTCCGACCGCTCGTGAATTCACGCTGGTGGCAACGGGTAAAATCTCACGGTCAATTCTCGTGCGACTTACTGCCATGTTCTGAAGCAGTTTATCGACTGTCGGTGAGCGGACGATTTCGTCAAGACGAGGGGGCTTGTCGGAATCCTCTGCGGATCAGATGCCAGTGCACACGCTTGTCGATACGATTGGGCCAACCGCGTAGGTTGTTGGCAGGCGCGGGGGTTGGTAGACAGAGTGAGGAAAAAAGCGAATGAAAATAACGGCGATCGAAACGTTTGTCTGCCATGCACGGATGCGGAACTGGATCTTTGTCAAAATCCTGACCGACCAGCCAGGTTTGTATGGCTGGGGTGAAGCGACACTGGAATGGCATACTCGAGCCGTCGTCGGTGCGATCGAAGATATCACAGAACTGATTGTTGGTGAAGATCCACGGCGTATTGAACATCTCTGGCAGATGATGTTCCGCCAGCATTTCTGGCATGGAAATGGCATTATTCGTTCCACAGCGATCAGCGGGATCGACCTTGCACTGTGGGACATTGCTGGCAAGATTGCCAATATGCCGTGCAGTCAATTGTGGGGCGGTCGAGTTCGTGACTGGGTCAGAACCTACAGCCATCTTGGCGGCGGCAAGATGGAAGATTTTTACGAAACATCGGTGGATGATGCTCGTCAGTTTGGGGATCTGGCCAGGCAAGCCGTAGAAGCGGGATTTACCGCGTTCAAGGCTATGGCAGTCCCCCCCACGATGCCCCTTGAGGGGCTCAGGCCCATTCGACTCGCCGAAGCAGCCGTGGCGGCAATGCGAGATGCCGTGGGTGATGAAATCGATATCATGGTCGACTGCCATGCCCGTCCTTCTCCTGCGATGGGCTTGAAGTTCGGTCAGGCACTCGATCAATTCGGGCTGTATTTCTTCGAAGAACCATGCTGGCCCGAGAACATTGAAGGACTGGCTGCGATCAATGCGGCGATCACAACTCCGGTTGCAACTGGCGAGCGGATCACGGATCTGGCGACTTTTCGCGAACTCTTTAACAAGCGTGGATGTGACGTCTGTCAGCTCGATATCACTCACTGTGGCGGTCTGACAGCCGCCCGACGCGTGGCGGCGCTGGCTGAAGCCCATCGGATATCACTCGCCCCACACAATCCTCAAGGTCCCGTCAGTACCGCTGCTTCACTGGAATTTGGCTTCTCGCAGCCGAGCTACATCATTTGCGAAACGGTCCACAACGATGTTCCGTGGCGGAGCGATGTTGTGAGCGAAGGCTTTACCGTGGAAACCAAGGGACGCATCGTAAAGCCCAACACGCGCCCCGGATTGGGGATCGAGATCAATGAAGCCGAAGTCAAAAAACACCCGTTTCAGCAGGAGTTGCTGCAACGAGTCTTTTATCCCGACGGGAGCGTAGGCGATTGGTAGTCTCGCGACAATAAGTCGATCCTGCGCAAGTCCATCTTGGGCGCCGATGGCAACTAAAGCCTTTCATCTGGAAAGTAACAGACGTGACGAAGCCGATTCAGGGTGTACTCCCGATTGCTCATACTCCGTTTCTAGCCGACGATTCGATCGACGTGATCAGCCTGCGTCGGCAGATTGACTGGGCGTATGACTTGGGTGCGGATGGATTTGGGACAGGCATGGTCTCTGAATTACTTCGTCTGACTTACGACGAGCGGATCGCGTTGACCGAAAACCTGGGTGAAATCAACGCCGGACGCGGTGTTTATTTCGCAGGCGTCGGAGCGGAATCGACAAAACAGGCGATTCAGTATGCGCGGTGTGCGGAAAGAGCAGGTGCAGATGCAGTGATGGCGATCCCGCCCATCTCGACCCGTCTCCCTATCCCGGCCGTGCGAGATTATTTCGTTGCTCTCGCGGAATCAATTTCGATTCCAGTGATCGTGCAGGATGCGTCGGGTTATGTCGGTCAGCCGATTCCCATTGCAATCTGTGTCGAACTCCTCCAGCGGTTTGGATGTGACAAGATCCTGTTCAAGCCAGAAGCATCGCCGATCGGGCCCAATCTTTCCGCATTGCGCGATGCAACTGCGGGCGAGGCACGCATCTACGAGGGCTCAGGAGGCGTCTGTCTTGTCGACAGTTTTCGTCGCGGGATTGCAGGGACAATGCCGGGGATGGAGTTCCTGCGTGGCATCGTGGCACTCTGGAAGGCTCTGCAACGCAATGACGACACGGCAACATATCGATTATACTTTCCGATCTGTGCGCTGGTCAGCCTGCAACTGCAGGCAGGTCTGGATGGCTTTCTGGCCGTTGAAAAATACGTGTTGCACAAACAAGGCCTGTTCACGACGGATCACCGCCGTATCCCGAACGCATGGAGCCTTGATCTCGAAACCCGCAATGAGCTTGATCGCCTGTTGAGCCAACTCGACGAAGCGATCATTCAGGTCGGTCCTTGAGCAGTCGACTCACAGTTGCAATCTGGATTCCAAACTCAACGGAAAACCCCTGTGTCATTGTTGTTGATCAAAAATGGAATTCTGCACGATCCCGCCAATGGAATTGACGGCGTCGCTGGCGACCTCTGGATTGAAGGAGGCCGCGTTGTCGCTGCTCCGGCTGATCCGGCCACGCGCCCCGTACAGGTGATTGACGCGACCGGACTTGTCGTCATGGCTGGTGGTGTCGACATGCACTGTCATATCGCGGGGCCGAAGGTCAATGCCGCGCGAAAAATGTTGCCGGATGATCATCGCAAAGGACGAATCCTGCGACGGACCGAGATTACCCGCTCAGGAATTGCTGGCAGTGTTCCCACAACATTTGCCACCGGGTACCTGTATGCAGGGTTGGGATATACCACAGCATTTGATGCCGCTATTCCACCACTGACGGCGCGGCATGCCCACGAAGAATTCCTCGACACCCCGCTACTCGACAAAGGATTTTTCGTACTTGCCGGGAACAATCAATATGTGATGCAGCAGTTGAAGCTGAAGCAGCCTCAATTGGTACGGGCGTACCTGGGGTGGTTGCTGGAGGCGACAAAAGGCTATGCGATCAAGGCGGTCAATCCAGGAGGAGTCGAAGTCTGGAAGAGTCGCGGCCTGGGAAATGTTTCTGGAATCGACGACAATGTTGACTACTTCGACATTTCACCGCGTCAAATCCTGTCAGGCCTGGCTACTGCCGTTGATGAATTGGGACTGCCCCATTCGCTGCATATTCATTGCAACAATCTGGGGATGCCGGGGAACTGGTCGACGACCTTGGAAACGATGCGGGCTCTGGATGGACATCGAGGGCATCTGACGCATATCCAGTTCCACAGCTATGCAGGTGATCCCGATGACCAGTCGACTTTTGGATCCCGAGTGGTGGAACTGGCAGACTACGTCAACTCGCATCCAAACCTGACCGTTGACGTGGGACAGGTGATGTTTGGCAATACCTGTTCGATGACGGGGGATGGTCCATTGGGGCACTACCTGCATCAGGTGACTGGCGGCAAATGGTTCAGCGGCGACATTGAGCAGGAAGCAGGTTGCGGCATCGTTCCCATTCGGTATAAGCAGAAGAGTCTGGTTCATGCACTCCAGTGGGCAATTGGTCTGGAGTGGTACCTGCTGGCGCAAGATCCCTGGCGGATTGCGATGAGTACCGATCATCCGAACGGAGCCTCATTTCTGGCATATCCACAAATTATCGCCCTGTTAATGGACCGAACCCGGCGAGCAGAAATGCTGGCCAACGTCCCTGAAGGGGTGCGGAATCGCTGCGTGCTGCCCGACCTGACTCGCGAATACACTCTCAACGAAATTGCGATCATCACGCGTGCGGCTCCGGCCCGGATGCTCGGCCTGACTCACAAAGGACACCTGGGTCCCGGGGCTGATGCGGACATCACGATCTATTCTCCTCAATCCGACATTGAACGGATGTTTGAACTGCCACGCTATGTATTGAAAGGTGGAGAAGTCATTGTTGAAGGTGGCGAAGTCCGACGTTCGGTTGATGGAGTCACGTTGCACGTCAAACCCGCCTATGATGATGGCGCAATCCCCTCGATTCGCGAATGGTTTGAATCCCGGTATTCCGTTCAATTTGCCAATTATCCTGTGGACGACGAAGATCTTGGAGCACAGGTCGAAGTGGCAACTTCGGCTTTGTGATTCGTGGGTATGCACATGGCTGGCGAGTGGCGATCCGGAGCGGAAGTTGCAATTCTGAAGCGTTCTCTGGATTTGAGTTGAGGGGACCGCCCTCATGAGGCAAGGTTCAATGTCAGACCGCCAGACGCCGATGCATCCCGAATGGTTGGAATCGCTGAAGAACTCCGCGACATATTCTCATCCCGTCGAAAAAATCCAGGTTGCCGAGACTCACATCTCTTGGGTTGCTCTCACAGGGGAGTGGGCCTACAAACTCAAGAAGCCGGTCGACTTTGGGTTTGTCGATTTCACCACGTTAGAACTCCGTCACGCGGCCTGTCGTGACGAAATCCGACTGAACAAGCGAACGGCCCCCGATCTCTATGATGCTGTTGTGCCATTGACGGGTGATCCGGATGGTTATCGTTTTGGCGGAACCGGTGAGGTTGTGGAATATGCAGTTCGCATGCGACAGTTCGCTCAGGAAGAATTGTTTGATCAGCGTCTCAGTCGCGGCGCATTATCCGAGGATGCCATCGACGTCCTGGCCCACGAAGTGGCCTCGCTGCACTTGCAGGCAGCCGTTGCTCCCGTCCATTCACCGTTCGGTGATCCGGTCGGAATTCACGAAGTCGTTCAGGCCTGCCTGGATGCGCTGGCAAAAACTTCTCTATCGGAAGATCTGCAATTGCGACTTTCGTCGCTCAATTCCTGGACGAATCAGGAATTCGGTCGACTGAAGGATGTCCTGCTGGAACGAAAAGATCGAGGCCACGTTCGCGAATGTCACGGTGATCTTCACCTGGGAAATCTGGTGATGTTTCATGGCAAGCCAACACTATTTGACTGCCTGGAGTTTAATCCCGAACTGCGCTGGATTGACGTCGTTTGTGACGTGGCATTTCTTGTCATGGATCTCATTGATCGCAAAGCTGAACCATTCGCCTGGCGAGTTCTTAATGAGTGGCTGCAACAAACGGGAGATTACTCGGGGTTGCGTATTTTGAAGTATTACCAGACGTATCGTGCGTTGGTACGAGCGAAAGTTGCAGCACTGCGATTGCAACAACCAGACCTTGCCGAGAGTGAGATACGAAAGCAATCAGAACTTCTGCAAAGCTATCTGAATTTGGCCGAACAGATGACTCGACCGAATCAACCCTCCATTGTTCTGATGCATGGTGTGTCGGGAAGTGGCAAATCATTCGTTGCCCGAAAGCTGGCTTCGTTCCTGGGCGCGATTCAGATCAGATCGGATGTCGAACGAAAGCGACTGTCAGGCTGCTGGCCCGTAGCCCTGAACCTGACCGTTCCCAATTCAGAACTGTATTCGCAACAGGCAACAGTTCAGGCCTACCATCGGCTGCAGGAGTTGACGCGGGAGCTTCTTGGTTACGGTTATCCCGTAATCGTGGATGCGGCATTCCTGACGCAATCTGATCGCCAATCGTTTGTCTCACTCGCCGAAGAACTGGGTGTTTCCGTGCGAATCGTGCATTGCACCGCTCCCGACGAAGTGCTGAAGTCGCGTATTCTGAGGCGACTTTCGCACGGTCATGATCCCTCGGATGCCAACCTTCAGGTCCTTGAAAAACAACTGGATCGGCGTGACGAATTGACACCTGCCGAAATCAATCTGTCCGTGAGCGTAAATACCGAAACTGACGACCTGCTTGCGGTTTGTCGTCAGCTTCAGTTGTGAAAACCCCATTTCGTCCACTCACGATGGTGACGGCGACTAAGGTCTCTTTTGCTCCCGCAGCAATTCCTGCGCCCGCTGTTTTGTTGCGTCGAATCGCGGTTGCCAGGATTCGCTGACAATCCTGTTGAGGAGTTCCCGAGCACGCGATTCCTGTTTGATCGTTTGCAGGAATTGAGCGTGTTGGATGAGCAGTTCGGGGTTCGTGGGTTCACATTCGAACGCTGTGGACCACGCGCGATCTGCCGCCAGGAACCGTTCTTCACCCACCATCGCACTGGCAAATACTTGCCATGCGGCCGACTGGTCCGGTGTTTCTGCAAGCGGTGTCGTCCAATAATTCCAGGCTGCGGTTGGTAGACCAAGTTTTGTCAGCATTCGAGCTGTCCGGAAGCAGACGTCCGTGTCATTCACATCGATCTCACGCCATCGAGCTGCGGCTTTCTGGAGGATTATGGCGAATGCCAGTTTCTCTTGATTAGCGGCATCCATTAACTGCGCTGTTCTCAATTCGAATTGTTCAAACAGTTTGCCATAGTCCTGTCGGAACGCTTCGAGATTAACTGCTTTGGGCAGATCGGCAAATTCCATCTGGTAAGCCTTATCCAGGAATTCGATCCATTCCACGAATTTTTCACGCCGGCGGGCAATCTCGGCCGCGCCGCGCCAGAGTTTTGAGACTTTTGCCAATTCACGATCAGCCAATGCCCGCTGAACACATTCTTCGGCCAGCTTCCAATCATTCGCTTCCTTGGCATATTGCAACGCGAAAATATTCAATTCGGGTTTGGTCGCGAGATCCTGATCGTCAATCGCCAGTCGGAATACTGCCGCGGCCAAACCGGATTCGTTCAGACCAAGGCAGCGCCGAGCGACCGCTATCAGTTCGATACGGCGGCCTTCTTCCTGGAGTGTATGAGCCGCTTCCAGTACGAGCGAACCCCACTGTTCACACGGCTGATTTGTCGGCGTCTTGAAGTGCTTGACGAAGGCTGCTCGAGTATCGACTTCGAGAAACAATGGACAACCCGCATCAATGGCATCGGCAAATTCTTGCTCAAGGAATTCTGTCGCCTGCGCGATCGCCTTTTCATGTCCGATCAGCATTAACCAGTTGATTCGATCATGGCGACCGAATTCGGGGAAGTCATGATGTTTGGCAATCGCGGCTACTGTATCAGCGAGTTTTCGTGCAGCCTTTGCATCCAAACGCTCAGTCCGCTTCAAACTGGCCTTCACGGCATCAATCAGGTATGTCGCGGATTCGAGCGTTCGACATTCACGAGCGAATTGCAGCGTTGAGGCGAGGTTCTCTTCGAATTCACGAATCGACCGATTTCGCGAAGATCCGTTGTCGGTCGCCCAGACTGCCAGATGGTTATTGATGCCGGACAACCGCTTCAGGAAAGGGCTGGCATGATTGCTGATGCTGATTGTCCGATCGATACTTCCTTCATGGACCAGTTTGGCAAACTGTTCGACAAATGATGCCAGTGCTGAATCAGGATGCTGCTTCGTCAGATTGGTTACCAGAGGCTTGTTCGGTGCGACGGACGCCATCAGGACCGCGAATCCAATCCGATGATCGCCGCGAGCCGTGTAACGCTGATCAATAAACGTAGCCAGCTCTTCCCCGCGTCCTTCAGCAAAGTATGTTCCCAGCAACTTCAAGGCATCGTCGTCTGACAACGCTGCAAAGTCTGGAGCGTTGGTTTGCAGGTTTACAGGAACCGTGACCTGCACTCCGCTCGTTGAACGATATGGGAGTGGTAGAACGACCAGGTTGGTTGTGTCTGGCACAAGGCCAGGAGCTTCGACTGGCCTACGAAGATATTGTCGCTCGGAAATCAGTTGATCATCCGCGTCGTACAGCCGAACTGTTGCGTCTGAAGTGATCGTCAGCTTTCGCAGTACCTTTTTCGAAGCGAGATCCACGATTCGCGATTCATTCAATTCGTCCGATTCTGCAAAGGCCAGTTCGATGGCGAGACGTCTCACAGTCGCTTTGTCTGCTGGTTTGTCGGTCTTTACAGACGGAACGTCATTGCCTTGTGGCAGGTTGTCGACTGGTCTTGGAGTGATCTGAATTGTTCGTGGTCCAATCACCTTCACGTCCGCCCCGACTGCTAAGTCATCGGCAGCGGGAACGTGCCACGGAATCAACGACTGAATGGTGGGCTGATGGAATCGGCTGGTCTTCCGTTGAGCCCCCAACGCGATCTCAGGGTAGAGGTGCCACATCGTTGTCCCATCATGAATCGTCGTTTCTTTCAACCCTTCACTGACCTCGCGATGAAGAACAAAGCGACCCGCCCCATCGGCCACGAGTGTTTTTCCCTCGTCGCCGTTTTGTTGTTTGGAAATAAGCTGAATGCTTTGCCAGCCGATCGACCGTGCCTTATCGATCAGATTGCGAGCTTCATCATCAACTTCACCGTTCTCAGGTTTTTGGGGCAAGACACTGGCGACAATTGCCAGACGATCTGCTGACCACGATTGCAGTCCAGGGGCGTAACCCGGCAGTGATCGAGCACGCTGAAGGTTGTGAACCACGGGAAAATACTGAATGTCATCGTCCAAGTAATAGTCAAACGTTCCTGACAGACCGATGATCGCCTCGTCAGCACCGTTCCTGCTTATGTTCAAGGTTCTTGTACCGTTACCCAGCAGCGTACTGCCGCCGGTCATGACCAGGTTGCCGACGATTCCGCCCCCGGGTGGAGTCTGGTTCCAGGCGACAAAGTTCAAACCGAAGCCATCGATGTTCTGAGACGAAATCCCTGTGGGAAGTTCACCAACCCGTGACCGCTTCTTCCACTCGCCATCATCCCAGCGCAATGATGGTATCGCCCAACCGAGATTGCTGCTCCAATCGGCGACGTCACCAGTAGCTGCCGTGAAGCTATAATCGTCAAAGTACTGGCTGCGAACGAACTGTGTGAAACGCATGCCCTGAGGTATTCGTGCTAAAGTCATTGTCCCACTGCGGAAGTCTGCGCCGATTGAGTGCAGATGTCTTTCCGACTCAAGGCCAAAACTCATCACGTCATCGACATTCGCACCTAAATCGTCCCCGAAGTAAACTCCAAAATCTGAACCTGCTCGGGGGCCACTCACGACGAATCCCGAATGCAATAGATAGTTGGAATCAGAAGTCGCGGCACCAGTCACGAGGTCACGTACGAACTGCCCATCCAATGCGCCTGCGTCCGAAATCCCGTTCCTGTTACTGTGTTGCATACGGCGTAGCACCGGCCGCCTGTACACGGTTGCTGCGTCAACCGTATATAGCTTCGAGGTCAGCAGTTCTGGGGTCGGCAGAATTCTTTTTAATTCTTCCCAGTCGGCCTTTCCGTCGGTGTCGAAGTCAATCACATTGAGAAGAATGAGGTCATTTCTTCCCGTCAACTCGCTACGCTCTTGGTAGAAACCCTTATTGAACATCAGGCCACGGCCGCTGACATCAGATGGCTTCCCAAACCAGTCTGTGCGATGTCGCCGAGTGAAACCCCAATGATTTCGATAATGGTGAGCGTAAAGCTGCCAATACTCTTTCCGAGTAATGACCGAGTTCCACGCCACTCGAACAGGATCTACCTCGGCAGCGTTTGCTGCTTCGATTCGGCGGATTTCATTCGCAATCCGTGTCACTTCCACCTGCTCTGCGGATACCAGCCGTTTGAACCGCTGCAGATCAGTCGCAGGCCGCTGCTCGGCGACGCTGCGGTCATAACTGGATTGCGCAACCTTGGCACGTCCTTCTGCCTGCTTCAGACGCTCTTTTGCGGCCTCGAGTGGCGACAGATTTGCAGGACCGTTGTCAGCGACAATGGGGATCTGTGCTGGGGCGGGATACATCGCCCAATGATCCTTGCGGCCGCGATCCACGTTGAATTGGGCATACATCGCCTCGGTTTCCAGAACGAGCAACGACGTGAACGGCGACATGACGTACATTCGCTTACTCAGTTCGGTGATTTCCGCTTTATGCTCTTCCGCACCAAGTCCGATCAGGCGATCAATTTCCAGCCGAGCCCAGGTCCGAGGAAGATGCCCCGCTGTTGTGACGCCTTTCTGAGTCTCTTCTATCGCAGAGAGGAAGTCCTGCCATCGATTTTCCAGTTCCGGGTGAAATGATGGCCATGGTGTTATTGCCTCAGAGTATGGCTGACCGTTGACCTTCCCAGTCAATACGACGTTTGCTGGAAACGGTTCATCAATGGCATAACGAGCAACCCCTGCAAGTTCCTGACCATGCGCCAGATTATTCGTCAATAGATGAAACAGTGGCTGATTCACACCGGCTTTGGAGCCATTCGATTTCGCCGTCACGGCGATGTCTGTCAGCCGCGGTGCATTCAAAGTGCTGAGCAGATCAAATGCTCGCCAGGAAACACCTTCATCGGGATTGATCTGGACTGTATGTCCACCCGTTCGCTGGGCTGCCGTCTCCATGAAGGACTTGGACCAGCGCTTTCCAACTGCGACCCCCACATAGCGTGCGTCGGTGGGCAACATTCGCTGCAGAGTCGTCAGGTTCCGTTCTCCTAGGACAGGAATTCCCGTCCCAAGATGGACGATCCATGTCTCGCGACTTGAAATCATCTGTTGCTGAACACCCTTCAAGGCCTGGCCCAGATCAAGAGCGCCGATCGGTGCCACTTCGTTCAAGAATTGCAGCGATGCCGCGACATTTTCGAGTGAACATTCGACACCTTTAGGTGCAAATGCATCGGGCTGAGTTCCCGCTCGCAGCATCGAAAACGTGTCCGAATGTTCCGAGTTCTCCAGCAACACTTTGACAATCCGCCGCTGAGTCTCTGCCAGCAGGGCATTTCGATCCGCTGAATTTTCCACCAGAAAGATCCAGTGTCGCGGCTTCGTTCTCGCCACTTGTTTTGACGAAAGTTCCGGTCGATGTCGCAGCATCAAATAACGGAATCCATCCTGTTCATAATGCGACCAGACCGTACGATTCTCTGCGGTCGCTTTGGTTTCCTCGCCAATCTCGACAATCAGATCTCGATCAAGCGGTGCATATTCTTCACGTCCTTCGATCACCAGATCGCCACGATCATCGTGAGCGGTTAACAGGTGCGACGGCGAATACCACTTGCTTCCGAACCCTTGTTTCACGCGGATGTTGGTCGACCATTCCCGGACACCATCCAGATTGTGCCCTGCGGGGAATCGATAGACACTCTTGCCGTAGTCACGCGGCAATCGCTGTGTGTAACTGAGAATGATCCGTTTTTCCTGACGTGGTTCCAGCGGAAAAACGCGAATTTGAAACGTACTGCCATCGATCCATTCCAGCAGCGCCGGATCACGACGTGTGTGACGGATCTGCTCGAACACATTCCGGCCGTGGTTTCGCTCAACCATGCCCCCTTCCATTAATGTCCCGTTCACATACATGGCCAGTCGAGAGAGTGACGCGTCCGCAGGAAGCGGGAAGCGAAATGTTCCTTCCAACTGCTGCCAGGTATGGTTGAAGTAGGTCTGGTCAATCGTCGTCCGAGCGAACCCATCTTCGATGTGCACATCGACATGAAACTTGCGCAGTGAAAGTTTCATTTCCTGGCCTTGAGGATCAACAACGGTGATCGTTCCCCCGGAATGTTCGCTGGGGGGAATGATCACGGCCCCCGCAGCCATCAGGTCCTTGACCCATTCCACGACATAGGCCGAACGTTTTGCCGGTCGCAATTCGGCTGAGTGAGCCCCGGTCAGATCCGCGATCAGTTCCTGACCTGCCGGAACGACTTGATCAAAGCCACTGACTGCGACCTTCCCCTGGGTGACGACCACATTTGTCGCTTCGCCCTGAGCCTTCACGACGAACTTGGTTCCGAGTGCCGTAACTTCACGACGTGCCGTTTCGACGACAAACCGGTCGGCTGATTTTGGACGTGACGGTGACGATGCCAGCGGAACGACTTCGACAAAGACCTCACCCTGCAACAGCTTGATCCGACGCCTTCTGACAATTTCGACTTTCGAGAGTTCGTTGATCGACAGTACGGAACCGTCGGGAAGAGTCACGCGACGTTTTTCTCGTGGTCCAGTAGTCAGCAATTGTCCCGGTTTCGCGGAGTCTGGTTTTGCTGCAAGCAACGTATCGGTGCCAGAACCGACGTTTGTCGAGGGAGTCGCGCCAATCAACCCATGTGACGTGAGATGTCCCAGACCTGTGTGACCAGATTCAACGTCCAGATTCTTCGCCAGGTAGTTCGATTTTCCCATCTGGGTCAGCGCCACCCCGACCGCCAACAGCAGCCCAAGACATGCAACGACCATCGAAATCTGCCCGTTTCGAGACTTTAAACATGTTGCGGCATCAGCGGAAACGGACTCCACCCGGAATGATTCCCGCTGAGTCGGCTCGTGATTCGCGGCCATACGAAATCGCGTCTGATGCAGGATGCGCTGGACGACGGGCTCCGCCAATGGTTCCGCCTGAACTGCATCCAGAGCGGCGGCGATATCCGCATCCGATTCTGGCGCATCGAGCTGACGCAGCGCCGCAGCTATGCGGTTGCGGAAAACATCATCCGGTTGTTGGCTGTGATTCAGGGAGTCGTATGTGGTTGGATCGTTCATGGCATGATCCCTTTCAGAAAAATCTCTTGCCGGTCAAACCGGAATGCAATGACACAAGTTTTGCGGATGGCTTCACTGGCCTGATCAATCGAGGAACGATCTGGTGGCCGCTATCAGGATGTCACTTCCACGTCACTCACGTGCAGCAGTTCGCGCTGCTCAATCTCGCGTCGTAATCGTTCCAAAGCTCTGCGGCGGTAGACTCGGACAGTTGATGGCGGAATTCCGAGTTCTGTCGCCAGATGCTGGCTGGCAACCAACCCCTCTGGGGAGTCCGCATCTGCCAGGACGATTCGCCGCTGATTTTCCGGAAGCAACGCCAGCAGTTCTCGCAAGATTTCGGGGGCGATTCTTAATTCCGCGACAACAGGCTCTTCTTGATCCGGCAGATTGTGATCAACGGCGCGTGGATCAATCGACATGGCCAGATGAGCCGGTTCCAGGCTCGATTCCAATTGCCTCGCCTTTTGCCAGCCATACTTCAGAACATCACGAGCAATATTTTCTGCAATCCGAAACAACCAGACTTTCAAGGAAGCCCGGGTGGAGTCGAAGCGAGTCCGATGCTGCCAGACTCGAAACAACGCCGCTGCCAGCACATCCTCAAAGTCATGAGGCGTCAGTCGTCCGGAAAACCGTTGTTGAAGCAATGCGAGAATCGGTGGTCCGTGAGTTCGCAAAATCCGTTCGAGAACCTGCTGGTTCCCTGCCCGCAATTGCGTTCCCAGATCCGCCGAAGGAGTACTGCGAGTCATATCGCATCCATTGAGTGTGCCACCAAGAACGACTCCAATTCATCCCGCCACCGTAATATACGGAAACCCGTTACAGGGATCTGGCGTGAAGCACAAGTCATTGCGAGGCAACGAGTTCGCGCGATTCTTTTTTACATCAGCAAACGCGAGTTCGGTGCGGGACCACGAATCTCTACCGACCGGAAGGAGGAGACCTGCGGTCGTCGGTTTCGGCGAGGTCGGGAGACGGTCGGGAGTTTCAAACAAACCATTCGATGATGAAATCGCGACTGAGAAAGTGCGAGGCTGGGTCGAATTTGGGGCTTGGTGTGCATTTATCATGACTCCCGTCGTCTGGCGGCGGGGATCAGGCTTCCGGCTTGGAATATTTGTCCTTGGAGTAAGGGAACGATCAGTTCGTGGTTCGCAGCTGCCCCAGTGCTCGGCGGGGAAGTCGTAGAACGCCAACAGTTCGTCGTCGTCTTTCTTGAGGCACTCACACGCTTTCTGATACTTTTCCAGGAAGTGATCGAAGGTTTTGTTCGCATTGGAGCGCGTCTCGGCCTGCCAGATTTCGTGCAGGTCGCCTATGGCTTTCGGCTGCACGCTCTTGGGCAAATTGTTCAAGACATTCGTCGTCTTGTGAACCCAGCACCGCTGTTCTTTCGTCTCGGGGAAAATCTTTCGCAAGGCGGCCCAGAAGCCGAGGGCACCGTCGCCGATTCGCACCACCAGCCGTTGGCCCTGACCGTCCACCTTCGCTGCGTGCTGATCGAGAAACGTCTGCACTTCGCTCTCCAAGGCCGCTTGCAACATCTGCCGCGCTCCACGGCGGACAGATCATCCAGCGGACTGCGGCCATCAAACGCCGCTCGGAACGCCAGGACTTCCGGGTCGGTCGGCTGTTCGGTCGACGACAATGGGGACTCTGGCCCCGCAGCGGCGATCTTCGTAGTCTGACGCAGGTGGCGTATTCCTTTTGCCCAACGTGAGCCGTTGAAGAAATCAGACATCAACAGGATACGCCGCCTTTCTCCTTTCCTCACCAGAACACAACTTTCAACAATATCTCCCGGATGAGCCTTACTCTATTCGAACATGGCCTGCCAAGAATTCGGCTTTGCACCCCCGATCATTACGCTGCAAATTCCTCACGTGCATACGATTCAAGAAAGCCGCAGGTTTGGCAACGAAACGTGCCGATGGGGATTTGTGAAGTGGAGTCGATGATACCGGCCCAAAAGGATTTTATCGGAGGACCAGCGTTCCATTTGACGATACGAACACCGATCGGGGTGAAATTCAGGACATATCCCCGAACCATCTCACCTTGGCATTTCGGACACAAAATCGTTGATTGAGTCATGGAGTATCCCTTCTCAAAAATAGGAGTTACGCAGTCGGGCCGATTTCTGGTGGTTTGGGAGAACTGCAAGCCAACCCATTCTTCCTGAATGTGTCCAAATTACGGCCCAAAGCGATCCCGACCAGTCAACTGCGTAACTCCTAAAAAAGTGTGACAGATGTTTGGCTCAATCATCCTCAAAACGCATTTCAAGACCAGACGGATCAAATACCGGGACTCTTGCCAAACAATCGAGGTGTGGTCTTGTGGGATGATTTGTCCACTTGGAACAACTATTGGCCATGCACTTCCGACAATCCCAATCCACGTCGCACTCGATCGACGTCAGCCATTTCCAAGTGATAGATGTAGATCGAATAACCCGCGCATGCCATCGGTGCAAAACGCTGGAAATAGCTGAAGTCCAAGGCTTCGTTCTCTGTTTCCCTTGCCCCGGACAGGTAATTCACACTGACAGCATACCAGCCTGGCTGGGGGCCTTGCGCCACCGACCGATCATCCGGTCGGAACCGTCTGATACTCACATCCTCCATGGCATTGTACGCAATCCCCGCCATCTGAGGATCGACCCACCCATAGTACTTCAGATGCAACGGCCTCGCTTCTGGATGACCGTCATACCACCGTTTCAATTCCAGCAGGTCCTGCCCCGAATCGATATTGGAATCGATAAGATGCTTCCAGCCATTCATCGGACCACCTGCGGCTTCGTTAAAATAAGGGTTCATCCGACTTTTTGGGGGGATGGAATTGAAAACGCGGACAAGCTGACG